>JAQCGQ010000130.1 GCA_027730465.1 Actinomycetota bacterium
GATTTTAAATGTTGAAAAAGCAAGAATTGATCGGGTGCTACAAAACAATGAAGTACAAGCGTTAATTACAGCCCTTGGTACTGGTATTCATGATGATTTTGATTTAGCAAAACTTAGATATCACAAAATTATTTTAATGGCCGATGCTGATGTTGACGGTCAACATATTAGAACCTTGTTACTAACTTTGCTATTTAGATTTATGAAACCATTAATTGAGAATGGCTTTGTTTATTTAGCCCAACCACCACTATACAAATTAAAATGGGGCGGGAAAGAACCAGTTCAATATGCCTTTAGTGATAAAGAACGCGATGGCTTTATCCAAATGGGAGTTGATAACGGTAAACGGTTATCGAAAGAGGATGGTATTCAGCGGTTTAAAGGATTAGGTGAAATGCCAGCAAAAGAATTATGGGACACAACCATGGATCCTGCGACTAGAGTTTTAATTAAAGTAACCCTAGAGGATGCAGCAACTGCTGATGATTTATTTTCAGTGTTAATGGGTGAAGATGTTGAACTTCGCAGATCATTTATTCAACGTAACGCCAAAGATGTTAGATTCTTGGATATCTAAAGAGATTAATTATGGATAAAACATTTACCGATAACCAGAGTGAACATGGGCGTGATCGACAAGAGTCAGTTGATCTTCAAGTTGAAATGGCTAGGTCTTATCTAGATTACGCAATGAGCGTAATTGTAGGCAGAGCACTTCCTGATATTAGAGATGGCTTAAAACCAGTACACCGCAGAGTTTTATATGCAATGTATGACGCTGGTTATAGGCCAGATAAGGGTTATTACAAATCATCTCGAATTGTTGGAGATGTAATGGGTAATTACCATCCACACGGTGACACTGCTATTTATGACGCAGTGGTACGTCTTGCTCAGTTTTGGTCACTTCGTTATCCATTAATAGATGGAAACGGAAACTTTGGCTCCCCCGGTAATGATCCAGCTGCCGCAATGCGTTATACCGAAGCACGCCTTGCACCTCTTGCAATGGAGATGATGCGAGATATTGATGAAGAAACTGTTGATTTTATTCCAAACTATGACGGTAGATCACAAGAGCCAACAGTTCTACCATCACGGTTTCCAAACTTATTAGTAAACGGATCTGCTGGAATTGCAGTTGGAATGGCAACAAACATTCCACCCCATAATTTAAATGAAATAATAGATGCAACCTGCTTTGCACTAGAAAATCCAGACATGAAATCTGAACAACTACTACCTAAGTTAATGACATTTGTTAAAGGCCCAGATTTTCCAACCAAAGCGCTAATTGTTAGTCGAGGTGGAATTGAAGATGCTTACAAAACTGGCCGCGGATCAGTAATTATGAGAGCAGTTGTTGAAGTAGAAGAGATTAACAAACGAACATGTCTTGTAGTTACTGAACTTCCTTATCAAGTAAACCCAGATAACCTAGCTTTAAAGATTGCTGAACTTGTTAAAGACGGACGCATAAAAGGAATTGCAGATGTAAGGGATGAGGGAAATGAGCGCCTTGGCCAGCGCTTAGTAATTGTTTTAAGAAATGATGCAGTAGCAAAAGTTGTATTAAATAATCTTTATAAGCACACCCAATTGCAAGATTCATTTGGCGCCAACATGTTGGCATTAGTTGATGGTGTTCCTAGAACTCTTCGGCTAGACGAGTTTATTTGTTACTACATTACTCATCAGGTTGAAGTAATTGTTAGAAGAAGTAAATATAGATTAGTAGAGCGTGAGCGGCGAGCTCATATATTAAAAGGATATTTAAAAGCACTGGACGCATTAGATGCCGTTATTGCTTTAATTAGAGCAAGTAAAACTCCGGAAGAAGCGCGCTTTGGTTTAATGAAATTACTAGAGGTAGATGAATTACAAGCAAATGCAATTTTAGATATGCAGCTGCGAAGAATTGCAGCTCTTGAGAGACAAAAGATCATTGATGAACATGATGAATTAATGACTGATATCAAAGAGTTAAAGATCATTTTAGCCAGCCCAGAGAAACAGCGGATAATAATCAAAGATGAGTTAACTGAGATTGGTAGCAAATACGGCAATGAGAGGCGCACACAAATTATTGCTGGTGATACAGATTTATCTGTTGAGGATTTAATTCCAGATCAAGATGTGGTTGTAACAATTACTAAGGGTGGTTATTCAAAACGCACTAAAGCAGAGGCGTATCGGGCTCAAAAACGTGGTGGTAAAGGCGTAAAAGGAGCAGCGCTTAAGACCGATGACGTGGTTGAACATTTCTTTACTGCAAGTACACATAACTGGTTACTTTTCTTTACCAATAAGGGGCGGATATATCGGGTAAAAGTTCATGAGCTACCTGATGCGGGAAGGGATGCTAGAGGACAACATGTTGCAAACTTACTGGCATTTAAACCGGATGAAAGTATCGCCCAAGTAATTGCAATATCTGATTATCAAACACAACCATATTTAGTAATTGCAACAAAAGCTGGAATTGTAAAGAAGACGCCGCTAGTTGAGTATGACTCACCAAGAAGTGGCGGGCTAATTGCGGTCTCACTTAAAGCAAATGATGAGGTTGTATCTGCAACATTAGTAAGTGAAAAAGAAGAGTTACTGCTAGTTTCAAAAATGGGAATGTCACTTAGATTCTCAGCAAACGATGAAAGCTTGCGGCCGATGGGACGAGGAGCAACCGGTGTAATTGGTATGAAGTTTAGAAAAGGTGATAATTTATTAGCAATGGCTGCTATTAGCAGTGATAATAAAAATTATGTATTCACCGCTACCGATGGTGGTTATGCAAAGCGAACAAAACTTGAGGAGTATCGAACCCAAGGCAGAGGCGGCATTGGTGTTAAAGCTGCAAAAATCGATGAGGATTCCAGAGGTGTGTTAGTTGGCGCAATGATTGTGCAAGAAAGTGATGAGATTCTTGCAATCTCATCAGCTGGCACTGTTATGCGAACTCCACTAAAACAAATAAGAGAGACTGGCCGTGACACCTTGGGCGTAAGGCTGGTTAACCTTGATGCAGGAATTTCAG
>JAQCGQ010000131.1 GCA_027730465.1 Actinomycetota bacterium
TAACCATGGGAGCGGACTGAGTGAATTGGAACATCGCCAACTTTAGACCCACGTGATCCTGGTAATGCTGATTTAGTTGAATCAGGCATTATATTTTTCTTGCTCATTTTTCTAGAGTCAGTAATCATTTCAGCGGTTCGAATTGCTGTGCCAGATGGGGCATCTACTTTATTGGCATGGTGTAATTCAATAATTTCAACACTTTCAAAGTATTTTGCTGCAGTTTGTGAGAATTGCATCATTAGTACAGCGCCTAACCCAAAGTTAGGAGCAATTAATGCACCAACTTTTGGATTTTTACTTAGCAGTTCTTTTAATTGGACTAGTTTCTTTTCATCTAACCCAGTTGTTCCTACCACAACATGCATTCCATTATTTATTGCAAATTCTATGTTCTTCATCACTGAATCAGGATGAGTAAAATCAACAACAACTTCAGTATTTGTTTTGACTAATTGTTCAAGTGAATCTCCAAGGTCAAGGGATGCACTGAGTGTTAAGTTAGTTGCTGCGCTAATTGCAGAAACTGCTTCTGCGCCCATTCTGCCTTTAGCACCAAGGACTGCGACCTTCATGAAATTAACCTTTCAAAATCAGATGTAGATCTAAACGGACCCACTACTGCAAGGGTAGGAGATGTTGGCAAGCTTTCGCTGGCAATTTCCTTAATTTGCTCAGGTGTTACCGATGAAATCTCGTGCAATATTTCATCAAAGCTAAGAACCTGCCCATAAACCAACTCACTTTTACCAATTCGAGTCATTCTGGAGCCAGTGTCCTCCTGGCTTAATACTAAAGACCCAGAGACTGCCCCCTTTGCCCTAGAAATCTCTGCACTAGTTAAACCATTTTCAGCAACATCGTAGAGAATGCTTTGAATAATTTTTATCGCTTCCTTCGCCTTATTTGGTTTGCACCCAACATAAAAAGATAAAACTCCACTACCAGCAAAATGCTGACTATAGGCATATGTTGAATAAGCAAGCCCACGTTTTTCTCTAATTTCTTGAAATAATCTAGATGACATGCCACCACCGAGTGCTGAGGATAAAATACTTAGTGCAAATCTGCGTTTATCATCTCTAGCAACTCCAGGAACGCCATAAACAATATGTGCTTGCTCAGTTTTACGATCTAGCAGAGTTACCTCACCTTTTCCGGCGACCTTAATCTGGGGTGAGCTTCTGACTTTAAAATCTTTTTTAGGCTGATCAAGAAAATTATCCTTTGAAAGTGCTTCTTCAACCATTGCCACTACATTTTTATGTTTAACATTTCCAGCAACTGAAACAACTAAATCCTCTGGTTTATATCGATTTCGATAGTAATTAAACACAGTATTCCGGCTCATGCTTTTAATTGATTTTACTGTTCCTAAAATAGGACGACCGAGTGGGGTATCACCATAGTATTTTTCTAGAAATAAATCATGGATTAAATCACTTGGATCATCATCACGCATTGCTATTTCTTCAAGCACAACCTTACGCTCAGCATCAACATCAACTGCTTTAACTACAGATGATGTAATTAGATCACTGATTACATCAACAGCAAGTGGCAAATCTTTATCAATCACCCGTGCATAAAAACAGGTGTACTCCTTTGAGGTGAATGCATTTGTTTCACCGCCTACTGCTTCTATGGCGGAAGAAATTTCTAAAGAAGTTCTCTTTTTTGTTCCTTTAAATAAAAGATGCTCTAAAAAGTGTGAGGCTCCCGCTGTTGAAACTGTTTCATCGCGGGAGCCAACATTTACCCAAATACCAAAAGCTGCAGAGCGAACAGATCTTTCCTCTTCAGTGACTATACGTAGGCCACTTGATAAGACCGTTCTTGCCAAATTACTCGCTCTTTGCTTCTTCAGAAAGATTTGCTGGAACTAATGAGTATTTACCCTTTGGATCAATCTCATTAATAACCACTTCAATCTTCTCTCCTACCTTCATTACCTCTTCAAGGTTTTCAATGCGCTTTCCACCATGCATCTTGCGAATCTGTGAGATGTGTAGCAAGCCATCTTTACCTGGAGCTAGGTTGATAAATGCACCAAATGTTGCAAGTTTTACAACTGCGCCATTGAACTTATCACCAACAGATAGTTGAACTGGGTTTGCGATCGCATTAATTTGTGCTTTCGCAGCCTCAGCAGCTGATCCTTCAGTTGCACCAATATAAATAGTTCCATCATCTTCAATGGTGATATCTGCGCCAGTTTCATCTTGAATCTGATTAATCATCTTGCCCTTAGGTCCGATAACTGCACCAATCATGTCTACTGGCACCTTAATTGAAATAATTCGAGGAGCAAGTAATGACATCTCATCAGGTGATGAGATTGCTTGGTTCATAACATCAAGAATTGCAAGACGTGCTTCCTTTGCTTGCAGCAACGCTGCTGAAAGAATTGAAGCTGGAATTCCATCTAGTTTTGTATCTAGTTGAAGTGCGGTAACAAACTCTTTTGTACCAGCAACTTTAAAGTCCATGTCACCAAATGCATCTTCGGCTCCTAAGATATCGGTAAGTGCTACGTACTCAGTTTTACCATCTACCTCATCTGAAATAAGACCCATTGCAATACCTGCAACAGAGGCCTTGAGTGGCACACCTGCATTTAGTAATGACATTGTTGAAGCACAAACAGATCCCATAGATGTTGATCCGTTAGAACCAAGAGCTTCTGAAACCTGACGAATTGCATATGGAAACTCTTCGCGAGTCGGTAGAACTGGTAGCAATGCTCTTTCAGCAAGAGCACCATGTCCAATTTCACGACGCTTTGGCGAACCAACTCGACCAGTCTCACCAACTGAGTAAGGCGGGAAGTTGTAGTTATGCATATAGCGTTTATGATCTTCTGGAGAAAGTGTGTCTAGTTGTTGCTCCATTTTAAGCATATTTAAAGTAGTAATACCCAGAATCTGAGTCTCACCACGTTCAAATATTGCAGAACCATGAACACGAGGAATTACTTCAACTTCAGCAGTTAACGCACGAATATCACGAAGTCCGCGACCATCGATGCGAAT
>JAQCGQ010000132.1 GCA_027730465.1 Actinomycetota bacterium
GATTAAGGCATCTAATTTTTGATCAGCAATCACGCCACGCCCGCCACCACTTAGCGCTTGGTTTCGCCAGTAGTTTGAAATTAACTCACCGTCATAATTTTTAGCATTACTATAAATGCTCCACAGTAAATCTGAAATATCTTGTGATTTACTTAAAACTTTTTTAGCTTCTTTAATTAAATCATTAATTCGCTTGAGACTAGTTAATTGCTCCCAAGGTAGATCTGTTGTGGGTGCGGTTAGCGCATCTAAAATTAGTTCAGTTGAGCTTTTTATTACCTCATTTTTCTGCTCTTTAGTTAATGCAATTCTCATCTGCCTTATCGATATTGCATCAGCGCCAGCAAATTCACTTTTAAGTAGCTCCTCTATCTGCTCCCAATTACTTGGAATTAATTTAAGTTCACCTAATGCAATTTGAGCTATGGCAATTATTGGCTTTATCGCTGGATTATCAGCAAGGGATAAGGCTGCGGCATCAATTTCAACTGGAATTGAGCTGCTAGCAAATGCCCTAACCAAAGCTGAAACTTGGGCGCCAGGTGATCTAAGAACTACTGCCATCTGTGAATATGGCACACCTTCTAACAAATGAGCAGATCTAAATTGATGAGCGATGTAATTTGCCTCATCACTCACGCTACTTAGCAGTGCCACATTTGGTTTATCTGCTTTGCGATGGGTAGAGGTAAGTGTAATTTTATTTTTAATCCCAAACTCTTCAAGATCAGTTAGTAAATTATCTGGATCAGCACCTCTAAATCTGCCAACCGCAGAGGCAGGGTCGGCAAAAATTACCAATTCTTGCCCACTTAAAAGTTGAAGTAATTTGCGCTGGCCTCGGTCTGATTCTTGAAACTCATCAACATAAATGACTTTAAATAACTTGCGATACTTATCAAGTAAAGCTGAATTGCTCTCCAGCTTTTCTAAGGCAGTAATAATAATTTCACTTGGATCAATTCGATTAAGTGATGCTGAAGTTGTACTATCGCGAAGAGCCATGGATTCTAGGTAGCGCTGCCAAAAATCACAGATTGGCGGCCAGTATTTTTGGCCATACTTAGCTGCATACTTTCTTAATTCTGCTGGTGAAGACCCTCGTTCTGTTGCACGAGAGATAAATTCACGCAATTCTTTTGCAAAGCCTCTAGTTGTTAGTGCTGGTATTAACTCTGCTGGCCAAGTAGTTGCACTTGGGTTTTGTGCATCTAGGAGTAGAAGTTGCCTAATCTGTGCATCTTGTTCAGCACCTGATAGAAGCACATATTTCTTATCAACACCATCATTATTTGCTAATTGATCATTTAAAATTAGAAAAGCAATTGAGTGAAATGTTCTAGCAATCGGCTCGTTTACGGTGTGCTTTTCTGGATTTGCAGATGCGATTTGATCTCGCAATTTATTCGCACTAGATCGCCCATAAGTTATTGCAAGTATTAAATTTGGATCTTCTCCATTACTAATTCGATTTGCGATTGCTTTAACTAATGTGCTGCTTTTGCCACTACCTGCGGGGCCTAAAACTAATAGTTGGCTACCTCGATGATTTATAACCTGCTTTTGTTGCTCTGTTAATTGGCTATCTGAGATTAAGTCAGTTTCAAATTTAGTTCTAACTAGCTTTAACTCTGGAGTACTTTTACCGGTGGCCATGGCCTAATTTAACGCTAGCGGGCTGACAATAAATGCTTTTGCGCTAGAAAATGCTTAAGCGTTCTCGTTAGCTCGCTTGTTTTTTGAGGTTTGCCTTGCCCGAGTTGAACCATCTAAGACAACTTTTCGAATTCGAACTACTGCTGGTGTTACCTCAACACATTCATCCTCGCGGCAAAACTCAAGAGCACCTTCCATGTTTAATTTCTTTGCAGGTATTAATCGCTCAGATTCATCAGTACCGGAGGCTCGCATATTTGTTAACTTCTTTTCTCTAACGCAGTTAACATCCATATCTTCACTTCGTGAGTTCTCACCAATTACCATGCCTTCATAAACTTCATCACCTGGTTCAACAAATATTGAGCCACGATCTTGCGTGCCATAAAGTGCGTAGCTTGTAACTGATCCCATTCGATCAGAAACTAATGAACCAGTTGAACGAGTTCTAAGCTCACCATGCCAGGCTTCATAACCATCAAATACATGGTGAAGTAATCCAGTTCCTCTTGTCTCAGTTAGAAACTCAGTTCTAAAACCAATTAGCCCCCGAGATGGCACTCGATAATCAAGACGGATCCAACTAGTTCCGTGATTAACCATCTGCTCCATGCGGCCCTTACGCAGCGCCATTAATTGAGTAATAACTCCTAAGTACTCCTCAGGTGAGTCAATTGATAACCGCTCCATCGGCTCATGCACTTTGCCATCAACAATTTTGGTAACAACTTGTGGCTTACCAACAGTAAGTTCAAATCCTTCACGTTTCATGATCTCAACTAAAACCGCAAGTTGAAGCTCACCTCGCCCCTGCACCTCCCAGGTATCAGGTCTTTCAGTGTTTAAAACTCTAAGTGAAACATTTCCAACTAACTCTGCATCAAGGCGGCTCTTAACCTGGCGAGCAGTTAACTTATTTCCACTCTTACCAGCGAGCGGGGATGTATTAATACCAATAGTCATAGAAATACTTGGTTCATCAACAGTAATTAATGGCAGTGCGTGTGGATTTTCTAGATCGGCAAGGGTTTCACCTAAGGTAATAGTTTCAATTCCAGCTACCGCAATGATGTCGCCAGGATGTGCTTCAAGTGCTGGAACTCGCTCTAATGCTTCAGTAATTAATAACTCAGATACTTTAACGCGCTCAGTTGTGCCATCAGTTTTAATCCAAGTTACTGATTGTCCTTTTTTAATAACACCTTCGCGAACTCGGCAAAGTGCAAGCCGTCCTAAGAACGGTGATGAGTCTAAGTTTGTAACATGTGCTTGAAGCGGTGCACCCTCATGATAAACAGGTGCTGGAATTGCAGAAAATATCGTGTCGAATAAAATATCTAAGTTTTCTTTATCAGGCATCCC
>JAQCGQ010000133.1 GCA_027730465.1 Actinomycetota bacterium
GTGAGGGTTTCGAACCCCCGACATCCTCGGTGTAAACGAGGCGCTCTACCACTGAGCTAACCACCCGGTGAGATTGAGAATATTACTAGTAGATCAGTATTACTCCCAATTATCTCTGTTTAAAGCGCAGATAATTCCGCTTTGTACTCAGAGATATTTCTAGCATCACCTAGTCCGTTAACTACCATCCACTTAATGTTTCCATCTTGACCAATTATAAATGTGCCACGCTTAGCACATCCTCTGCTCTCTTCAAAAGTTCCATAAGCTTTTGCAATATCACCATGTGGCCAAAAATCTGAAAGCACTTGAAACTTATATCCTTCTTGCTCAGCAAAAACCTTATTCGCATACATCGGATCACATGAGATCGCGATAAGTTCAACTTTATCATTATGAAAAGCTGATAAGTCATCACGAAGGGCGCAAAGCTCACCCGTGCAGATGCCAGAGAAGGCAAATGGGTAGAAGATAACTACGACATTCTTCTTTCCCTTATAGGATGAAAGAGAAATCTTCTCACCATGTTGATTTAATAATTCAAAATCAGGTGCAACAGATCCAATTGCGAGCGCCATTTACTTTTCTCCTCTAGTTATCACTTGATTTTAGGTTTCTTTTTATTACTACCAGCGTGCCGTGCTATTAATCTTGTAGCTGTCCAATCAGGTGCTGCTGGAAAAGATGTTGTTTGTGACATACCTGCAGTAGGTGCTGCATCTTGAATCTCACTCGCCTCAACATAGCCGGGGCGACCAACCTTTGGTGTGAAGAGCCAAATTGGACCATCTTCAGTTAGGTAAGTGAGGGCGTCTACTAACTCATCTACTAAATCACCATCACCATCTCGCCACCAAAGTATTACTACATCTACAACCTCTTGCGCAGTTGCATCTAAGAACTGCGTGCCAGATTTAGCAGTTATTGCATCACGTAATGACTTATCGCAATCGCTATCGTCAAAGCCAACTTCTAGTATGAATTGTTCGGTTTTAATGCCAAGCCGTTCAACGGTGGCCGCAGGTGACTGGGCTGAGTTCATTAGGAGTAGTCCACCCAACTTTCGCACTTGGTGCAACTTAAGAATGTGGATTTAGGCCAGATCACGCCTATGGCTAGCTTTAAATATGACCAAAAGCCCCTTTAGGAGAGAGAATATGCCCGTGAGTGAAAACTTTAAGGCCCCAGACCACTTAGTGGACCAATTAGTTGATACCGACCCAAATGAGAGCATGGAATGGCAACAATCATTTGATGCAGTCTTAAAAAATGCTGGTCCAGTTAGAGCTCGTTATTTAATGCTCTCTTTACTACAGCGCGCTAATGAAAAAAATGTTGGTGTCTCAGGTCTTCGTACAACTGATTACATAAATACAATTCCGCCCGCACTTGAGCCGCAGTTTCCAGGAGATGAGTATTTAGAGCGGCGCATTCGTGCTTACATCAGATGGAATGCAGCAGTTATGGTTCACCGGGCTCAGCGCCCTGGTGTTGGAGTTGGTGGACATATTTCAACCTATGCCTCCTCTGCTTCTTTATATGAGGTTGGCTTTAATCATTTCTTCCGTGGCAAAGAACATGCAGGAGGGGGCGATCAGATATTTTTCCAAGGACATGCATCCCCTGGTATGTATGCAAGAGCATTTATGGAAGGCAGACTTACTGAAAAGCAATTAGATGGTTTTCGCCAAGAGTTATCACATGATGGTGGCGGCTTATCTTCTTATCCGCACCCACGTCTTATGCCAAACTTTTGGGAGTTTCCAACAGTTTCAATGGGTATTGGGCCAATTAACTCTATTTATCAAGCAAGATTTAATCGTTATCTGCATGCTCGTGGTTTTAAAGATACCTCTGATCAAAATGTTTGGGCATTTTTAGGAGATGGCGAGATTGATGAACCAGAAACGCTAAGTGCTATTTCACTAGCAGCCCGTGAAGGTTTAGATAATTTAACCTTTGTTGTTAACTGTAATTTACAAAGATTAGATGGACCAGTTCGTGGTAACGGCAAGATTATTCAAGAGCTTGAATCTGTTTTTGGAGGCGCAGGATGGAATGTAATTAAGGTTGTCTGGGGAAGAGAGTGGGATCCACTACTTGCAGCCGATCGAGAAGGCGCTCTAGTTGATTTAATGAATAAGACTCCGGATGGAGATTTTCAAACATATAAGTCTGAAAATGGCGCATTTGTGCGTGAGAATTTCTTTGGTAGAGATCCTAGAACTGCTGGGATGGTTTCATCTTGGAGTGATGATGAGATTTGGAATCTAAAACGAGGTGGACATGATTACCAAAAACTATACGCTGCATATAAGGCAGCTAGTGAACATAATGGACGCCCAACTGTAATTTTGGCAAAGACAATTAAAGGCTGGACTCTTGGCTCACACTTTGAAGCAAGAAATTCAACTCATCAGATGAAGAAGATGACATTAGATGATCTTAAAAACTTTAGAGATCGATTATTTATTCCTATTAAAGATGAAGATTTAGATGCCAAGCTGCCACCATATTGTCATCCAGGTGTTACCTCCCCTGAGTATGCATACATGATGGAGCGGCGAAATCAGCTAGGTGGCTTCTTACCATCTAGAAGAAGTGTTTCTAAACCTTTGGCGCAACCAGCGGATGAAAGCTATGAATCAGTAAAACGTGGCTCTGGCGCTCAAGAGGTTGCCACCACTATGGCATTTGTTAGATTACTTAAAGATTTACTAAAAGATCCAGGTATGGGTAAGAGATTTGTGCCAATCATTCCAGATGAGGCTAGAACCTTTGGAATGGATTCATTATTTCCAACTCTTAAAATCTACTCACCGCAAGGTCAGGGATACACAGCAGTTGATCGTGAGTTAATGCTCTCTTATAAAGAATCCAAAGAGGGCGTTATTTTGCACGAAGGAATTAATGAGGCGGGCTCAGTTGCCTCTTTCACAGCCGTTGGCTCCTCATATGCAACCCATGATGAACCAATGATTCCAATTTATATCTTCTACTCAATGTTT
>JAQCGQ010000134.1 GCA_027730465.1 Actinomycetota bacterium
AGTCCACGTGATATTGCACCCTCTGGGTTACTACCAACTGCATAAATTCTTTTACCGAGTAGTGTTTGAGATGATATGTACCAAACTAATGTAATTGAAATAAATGCGAAAATTAATAGCCACGACACGCCAATTGGTGAAGTAGTGGACAGATCTATAATCGATTGTGGTACATCATTAGGATCAATTTGTACATTATCTGAAACTAGAAATACTGCGCCGCGAATAATCGCCAAAGTGCCCAAAGTTGCAATAATTGCTGGAATTTTTCCGTAGCTAACTAATAATCCATTTAGTAAACCACACAGCCCACCTACAAACATAGAAATTAAAATCAAACCAACAGTTGAAAATTCTGGATTTGACCTGGCAACCATACCCATCACCATGGCTGATAGCCCAAGCGTACTACCCACACTTAGGTCAATATTTCGCGTAACAATTACCAAAGTTTGACCAGCACCTACAACCATCAAAATTCCTACTGAGGATAAAATCGCACTTAAGTTATCTGATCTAAAAAATCTTGGTTCAATTGCACCAAAGATTGCCAGTAGTACGACAATAAAAACAAATATTCCAAATTCACGTTTTTTAAATATATAAGTTGCCTTACTGCCTTGTTTGTTTGACATCTTATTTTGTCTTTGCACTAATCGATAAACCAGAAGCCAGGCGCAAAACTGATTCTTCAGAGATTTCTTTTCCTGTGAGCTCGCCTGCAATTCGGCCATTTCGCATAACAATAATTCGTTGTGACAGCTCAATTAATTCTCTCATATCACTACTGACCATGACTACTGACATTCCTTTATTAGCTGAATCAAATAAGAACTGATGTATTTCAGATTTTGATCCAACATCTACTCCACGTGAGGGTTCATCAATAAGTAGTACTTCAATATCCTGTTTGAGCCACTTAGCCAATGAGACTTTTTGCTGATTCCCACCACTGAGCTCTCGCACTAATTGGAAGGCGCTTGATAACTTAATTCGGAATTTATCAATTAACTCCTGACCAACCTTTGCCTCATTACCAAAATTACGAATACCGCCTTTAGAACTCAAATTCAAATTAGTGATTACTAAATTTTCATTAATTGATCTATTAAGTGCTAAGCCATTATGAGCACGATCTTCAGGAATTAGCGCCAACTTTGCGGCAATTGCTTGCTTCACATTCTTTAATTCACCATGATCTGTTGATTTAACTATTCCTGATGTTCGCTGGCGTAGTCCAAATACAGTCTCGAGAAGTTCACTTCTACCCGCACCAACCAACCCACCAATTCCCAGAATTTCACCCTGCTTAACCTCAAATGAGACATCAGATACAAATCCAGGGCTGACCAGGTTAGAAACTTTCAGCATTACCTTGTTACTTGTGTTACCAGAACCAGCCGCAGCAGCATAAATATTTCTTCCAACCATTAGTTTTACTAGTTGATCCTCATTAGTTTCAGAGGTTTTCTTTACAGCAACGACTTCGCCATCCTTAAGAACTGTGATTCGTTGTGAGATTTTAAGCACTTCTTCAAGGCGATGGCCAATAAATATAACTGCGACGCCACTAGTGTGTAGTTTTCTAATTGTTGCAAACAAGCGCTCTACTTCTGAGGGAGTTAAGGAAGCGGTCGGCTCGTCAACAATTAACAATTTAAGTTTCTTGCGAAGCGCAGAAACCATATCTACCATCTGCTGATCGGCGACAGATAGTGCTTTAACAGGTGAGTGAATTGAAAAAGTGCACCCTAGCTCCTTCAGTAGCGCTTTTGTTTCTTCTTCAGCCTTTTTCCCATTTAACCGCCTACTACCACTTGCTCTAACCTGGTAGTCAACGCATACATTTTCTAGAACTGACAGATCAGGGAAGAGCCGTGGCTCTTGGTGAATAAGTGCAACGCCAGAGTTTTGGATCTCTCGGATATTTGCCCGAGTTCGATCGTTGCCCTCGAACTTAATTGTTCCTACATCAATCGGCACTAAGCCTGAAATTATTTTAACTAGCGTGCTTTTTCCAGCACCATTCTCACCAACAATTGCATGAATTTCATTTTGGTCTAATTCAAAATCAACTTTTTTTAGTACAGCTGAGTCGCCGTACCATTTTGAAATTGATTTGCACTCTAAAACTTTAATAGCCCCTCCTAGGTTCTAAAAATACACTTCCTAGACAACTCACTTGTAGGACAGTTGTCAATACTGAAAAGATAACTTTTTAGTTTTATGAGAAAGATGCTAGAGTTATCTTATGGGTTTCTAGACTTGTGCTAAGGGTGATGGAGTTAGCACTAGTTACCGCAAATTATATGGGCGGTGGTTTGTTGAAGAAAAGGCTCACCCCCAATGTGATAATCGCTCGGTGGGTACCTATAAAGGCAAGAGCCATCATGCCTGATTTGCTAAAACAAGGTTGTGATCCGTCAAAGTGACTGAGATTGGGGGTGTGCTACCAGTATTAGTGGTGCCTTTTAAGAAAGATGCCACGATCGACTTCGAATCAATTCCAAGATTAGTTGAACATTGCTTATCAAATGAAATTCAGGGCCTAGTAATTTTCGGTTTAGCAAGTGAATTGTATAAATTAACTGATTCTGAAAGAGTAGAAATTCTCAAAAGAGTAATAGTCAGTGTTAACTCAAGAGTTCCGGTGATTGTTGGAACTGAGCATAGCGGCACGGATGCTGCAGTAAGCAGAAGTATTGAGGCGCAAAAATTAGGAGCTAGTGCACTCATGCTTTATCCACCAACATTTATAAAACCTAATGAGGCAAATGTTATTTCTTATTTTAAGTCAGTAGGAGCGGCTGTAAAAATTCCTATAATTATTCAAGATGCTCCAGCTTGGACTGGAGTACCACTTTCAGTTGATTTACTTTCAAAAATTATTAGAGAGCAGCCAAATGTTAATTATATAAAATTAGAGTCACCACCAATCAGTGACAAAGCTAAAGCATTAAAAAATGTGGGATTTAAAGCAATAGCTGGATATGGAGCTATTCAC
>JAQCGQ010000135.1 GCA_027730465.1 Actinomycetota bacterium
AAATAAAGTGCTAGCAGAGCTAAAAGATGTGCCTAAGGGATCGCGGGGTGCGCAATTTAAAGCGGTTGTGGCATTTTGTCGCAAAAATTTAGATTCATCATATTTAGAAAAAGATGAATTAGGGGTTTTATCTGGGCAAATTCTTACTCAACCAATTGGTAGCTCAGGGTTTGGCTATGACCCAATATTCTCACCAGATCAATTTGATCAATCACTCGCGCAACTACCTTCGAGGGTAAAGGATGAGATTAGCCATCGTGGCATTGCACTGCGGGCAATTGCGCCATTTTTGCGAGATCACCTCTGATTTGCTCAACTAAAACTAAGCGCGGATGTTGTATCCTTAATACATCCTCCCCTGGAGTATTTTTAAACTAACTAGATAATCAGAGCAACGATTTTAAGGAGTTATAAGTGGCCGCAAAGAAAAAAGCAGCAAAGCGATCAACTGCTAAGCGCAGTACAGCAAAGCGTTCTGTTAAGAAGAGTGCTAAGCGCAGTACAGCAAAGCGTTCTGTTAAAAAGAGTGCAAAGCGTTCAAAGAAATCATCAGTTCGGTACTCAATACCTGCAGTACCAGTAAGTGGTTCATCAAGGTCTTCAGTTTCTACAATTTCAACAACACCAAGGGCTGCATCAGGTGGTGGCTACTCTGCAAAATCTACAAGCGCGAGTAGTAATAGCGGTTCTTCTAAAGGAATTGTTGCTGCAGTTGTAGTTGGAATTCTAGTTTTAGCAGTTGTAGTTATCTCAAATAACTCATCTAATGAGGCAACAACTGTTACGCCAACACCTGCTGCATCCGAAAGTGAAGCACCTACTACTCCTAGTGCAGAACCAAGTGGTGCACCACTTGCTAACCATGAACCACCAGTAGGAATTGTTTCTTTGTATAACGCAGAAGGTGCAACTGTTAATTGGAAAGCCCCTGCTGCATCTGAAGGAATTACTGGATATAACATTTCACTTCGCGCCAACGGTGTAGGTGAGTGGAAGTTAGTTGCAACTGTGCCAGCAACACAATTTAAGCAACAAATCACCAAGAGTGGTGATGAGGGTTGGGCACAAGTTCAGGTCTCAACCGTCTACTCAGATGGTGTAGTAGCCGATGGAAAAATCCATGGACTACCAGGTAGCTGGTCTTAAAAGCTATTAAGTAATTTAATCAGCCCCCAAGAAATTGGGGGCTGATTTATTTGTAATTAGCTTCTATTGTTTAACTAAAACACTTAAAACTAAATCAACGTAAACATCTGAACCAGTAGGGCTTAGGTGTACACCATCTGGTGCAAATAATTCAGGTCTGTCCTTAGAAATTTTATACCAATCCACTAGCTTCACATTTGCATATTTGGCTGCAACCTTGGAAATAATTTCATTATTAGAATCTCGCCATGGCCTAGGAACTGCAGTGTTGACTACAATTATTTGAGGTTGGTTTTTAATTACTTCAAAAATTTCTGCCACAGTTTGTTCAGATAATGCATTGTTATTACCAAGATTAAAAACTACTGGCGAGGATGGCACAGAGCTTTGATCTACCCGCATAACTGCTAGCAATTCTGGGGCTTGCCGGCCAACCCTGGCGTTAACTAAAGAGATATGTTCTTTGTTCTCTAATTTACTACGAATTCCTAAAATTACACTGTCGCCAGTTACCCATAATCCAGTGGTGCTACCTAGATCTACTGGTGATTCCTCTTTATCAGTTAATTCCTCATTAATCACCTGGGAAATTTGATTAGATTTATTAATAGCGCTAACTGAAATTGATGTTGTAACTGCTAATACAGCAATTATTGATACTAGGATTGATAATTGCTGGCGAACTCTATCTTTTGGCGAGCGATACTTCATTCCTCTAAACCAGGTTTGCACCTGACCTTGTCGGAAAGGAATCTCAACCCAACGCAGTGAGATGTCAGCTAAGGCCAAAACCAATAAAACTCGTGCTAAATACAGTGCCCAAGTCTCACCAGATAAATCAACAGATGGTCTTGTTACCTGAAAAATTACCCAGTGCCAGATATAGATGCCATAACTTCGCTGGCCTATCCAACGAAAGGGAGCAGTACTAATAATTGGGGCAAATCTAGATGCAGGGTGGACTAGTGAAATAATGACTAAGCAACCAAATATTGCAGCTAATGGGAAAGCGATTTGATAAAGACTGGCATTTGATTCATCAATAAATAAAAATGTTGAGATTAATCCAAGTAGGCCAACTACTCCAATTCCATCGATTACATCTTGCGCACGCCTTGTGATATTTGCAGAAAGATTTTGAGGAATCCAAGAAACTGCTAAAGCAGAACCAAGAAATAAACCAAGAGAGTGAGTATCTGTTCCAAAGTAAATATGGCTAACTTTAGCGGAGTTAGCTTGATCTAACTGAAGAGAGACTAAAAATAATATGGTGCCTGAAATAATTGCGATAATTAAGGCAATGCGAGCGATATTTTTTTTACTAAAGTACTTTAAAACTGTTAACAAAATAATCGGCCAAATTAGATAAAACTGTAGTTCAACCGCTAGTGACCAGGTGTGCTGAAGAAGAGGCGGCCTACCAATTGTTTCAAAGTAATCTTGATTACGAGCAACTAATGCCCAATTAAGTGTGCCAGATAAGGCGTATGGAAGATCAGATAGAAATCTTTTTATAGCTTCCGGTGCCCAAACCCCGATAAAAATAATCGTGGAGATAACCATAAATAAAAAGCCAGGGTAAATCCTGCGAATACGTGCGGCATAGAAAGCACGTAGATCAAGTGCACTGGATTGGTTAATCGAGTCAAGAATTAATCTGGTGATGACATAACCAGAGATCACAAAAAATAAGTCAACACCTAAGAAGCCTCCTGGAATCCAGGAGATACCTAAGTGGTAAAGCACAACTGCAGTTACAGCAATTGCGCGCAAACCATCAATTGATGAAATGTGACGAGTATTTTTTTTAATATCAGTATTTTTTGTACTCATTATATAT
>JAQCGQ010000136.1 GCA_027730465.1 Actinomycetota bacterium
ACTAGTGGGCAGGAGCCTGGAGTTGAGGTAATGATGCCATTAGTCAATAACTTTGAAACTCTCAAATACACCCCATTACTTGTATGGGCATACCAAAGATAATGTTTAAGTCTTAAAAGTTTAGTAATTGGCGAAACAAAAGCTGAGTGCGTTGAGGTCATATGGGAGAATAAAACTGAGTATCTATTCTTTATCACTGTTATTAGGAAAATTGTTAAAAATCTCAATAAACTTGAAACTCTCTTGCCTGCTACCCATTTAAAGTTAACAACTTGTACATTATCTGAAACTCTACAAACACCCACATGCCCAGTAAGCACAGTCACGCTATCAAAATGGCTTGCTAATTTGTTCACTAAATCAATTTGGTGGGAAAATACTTGATGCTTTTCATCCATTGCATAGTTAATTACCAACAGGTTTGTTGAATTCAAACTCTCCCCCTATTTGATCTAATTTCTTATGCAATTTCTATGTGATCTAAGTGTAATAGTCCTGACTCCTATCAAGTAGAATAGGCTCATAATGAAATACTTAGTAACAGGTGCTGCTGGCTTTATTGGTAGCCACCTGTGCCATAAGTTGACTACTGAGGGTAATGAAGTAATAGCAATTGATAATTTCTCAGATTATTACGATGTTAATTTAAAGAAATTAAGGGTAGAAAAATTACTCACTCCATTACAGGTTAAGGTTTTAGGTGTTGATATAAGTGATAAGAATGCAATTAATGAGTTAATTGCAAGCTCTAAACCTGAAGTTGTAATTAATTTAGCCGCTCAAGCAGGAGTACGGCTACCGACTGATCAAATACATAAGTATGTAAATAGCAATCTTGTGGGGTTTAGTAATGTTTTGCAATCAACGGTAAGTAATAATATTCCTTACTTTCTCTATGCCTCATCCTCAAGTGTGTATGGCGATCAAGCGGCGATTCCATATACAGAAAATGAGCAGAAATTACACCCAAATAGTTTTTATGGTGCTACAAAGCTTGCCAATGAGTTACTTACGCCAACCCTGATTAAAAGTTCTTCAACCATAGCTAGAGGACTTCGCTTCTTCACTGTTTATGGTCCATGGGGTAGACCAGATATGGCATATTTTAGAATGATTGCAAATGTTGTATCAGGATCTGAGTTTAACTTCTTTGGTGATGGTAGCGTCGAAAGAGATTTTACCTACATAGATGATGCGGTTAACTCAGTGCTTGAACTGACTAAAGAGCTAGAAAAAAGAAAGCCAGGTTATTCTGATGTAGTTAATTTAGGTGGCGGCAGGCCACTATCTATGAATTACCTTCTAGAGAACATTAATAAAATATCCAAAGCTGAGGTTAAATTTAATCGCCAATCTAGTAACTCTAATGATGCTAAAAAAACTATGTCGGATTCAAGTTATATCCAGTCATTAATTGGTAGTAAACCTGAGACCAAGTTAGAGGATGGAATTAATAAGACTTATCAATGGATAATTCAGACAGATATCGCTGATCAACTAACTAACTGGGTCAGATCCGTTCAATGAAAGCCTTATTAATTTCAGGAATCTATCGACCTGAAATAGGAGGACCTGCAACTTATATTCCAAAATTAGCTTCACGATTGACTGAACTTGGTGTTGTAGTAGAAGTTATAACTTTGAAGAATTCAGATTCAGCTAAGTTAAGTGAACCATGGAACATGAACTATATAATACGAGATCAAAATATATTCATAAGAATAGTTAAGACGTCATTGGTTATTAGAGCGCACGCAAAAAAGTCAAATTATATTTTTTCTAATGGACTTTTTAACGAGACTGCTATCGGATTGTTTTTGTTAAGGAAAAAATCTGTTGCAAAAGTTGTGGGTGATCCAGTCTTTGAAAGGGTCAAAAATAAAGGTAAGACCACAGTAAGTAGAATTGACTTCAATAAATCTAGACTGCCATTCGTTTTAAAATTACAGAGGGCTTTCTTGCGTTGGAGCCTTAATCAATTCTCCACAATAACTTGCCCAAGCCTTGAATTAAAAGCCTTGATTGGCAAATGGGGTGTCGATAAACCCACTGTATTTATTCCAAACGGAGTCGCTGCAGTAAAGGATGTAGAGGCAATTAAAGTATTTGATGTTGTAACAGTCTCAAGATTAATTCAATTAAAAAATATAGATAAATTAATTATTGCTTGTACTAAAACTAAAGCGAAGCTAGCAATTATTGGAAGTGGACCAGAGGAACTCTACCTAAAAAATTTAGCTTTGCAATTAAATGCGCCTGTGGAGTTTGTGGGCCAATTGAACGAACAAGACGTTATAAAAATGCTCTGTAAATCCAGAATATTTGCACTTTTATCTGATTACGAAGGTCTTTCATTTGCACTATTACAATCAATGGCATGTGGAATACCAGTAATAGTCTCAGATGTAAAGGGAAATACAGATGTGATTACTGATAAAAAAGAGGGGCTTGTCGTAAATATTAATAACCAGGCTGAAATAGAGAGTGCAATAAAAAAATTATTAAATTCCCCAAATTTACTAATTGAATATGGGAACGCTGCAAAACTTAAGTCTGAAAATAATTATGATGAAGTGAACCAACTTAATAAAGTAATTGACTTAATGAAATTTGATTTAAATGAGTAAGTCTTGCGTGGTAATCCTTGACCCACGAGGAATAATTACTAAAGGTGGTCAAGATGTAATTTTGCGTCATGCTACATATGCCCAGTATTTATCAAAACATGTAAGTTCTGACAATCTTTATCTTGTAATTTTCTCTATAGGTAGAGATAGGAAGAGTGTATATTCAAATAATAACTTGAGTATTGAGAGAATTTCAAGGTCAACATTTAACTCAATTATATTTGCAAAAAGAGCGGCAAGTGTTGTTAAGTCAAAAAATTTGGATGTTAAGTTGTTAGTCGCAGGAGACCCCTGGGAGAGTTTTTGGTCTGCCTTCTTTTTTAATAAGTTTTGCTCCAAAAA
>JAQCGQ010000137.1 GCA_027730465.1 Actinomycetota bacterium
TTAAATCAGGCGGCGATTACGATGAAGGATTTACTGGTAATACATTTGGACAAAATATTATTAATGCAGTCCAAGAAGTTGCTTATAATTCAGCTATTTGTTCAGCAGCTTTGGGTAAAGGTTTGGCAGCTGCTGTTAGTGGTGGGGCAACAGGTAATAAATTTACAACTACAGCTCAAGAGCGTGCAGCATACTTGAATTTTGCTATGGCAACGGATGTAGGTGAAGCACAAAAAGCTCACGATCCTAATAAATGTGGTGGACTTGCAACTGCTAGTAATGCAACCGCAGACTCAAGACACGTTGCTAATGGTGTTTTGGGCTTAGGTAGTGCTTCAGCAAATAATAAAACTGGTGGTGGTGCTGATGTACATTTAGCACTAATGGGGACTTCAGCATTTGTATTATCTGCAATAACTCCTATGAATTACTTTGAATATGACTTTATCTTTCCTGAAGATAACCAAATTTTTGGAACCAGTTTTAGTACTGTTGTAGACGGTACAGTGGTACAAGGTGAATTAAGTTATAGACCTGATTTCCCTCTAGCTACGCCGGGTGGTAGTCAAGTGAATCAATTAGCAGATGCTTCTGGTGCAACTCAAACACTAAACTGGCTAGCTTATGCTCAAATAGATGGTTTGGGACAAACAGCAGTTGCTTCAGCTGATGCACTTGGTGCAAGTGGCTCCTCGTTAGGTGATGGTTTACAATTGACACTTGCTTTACAAGTTCTTGGTGCAACAGGTGGAACAGGTTATACTGGTCAAGATACTGCTGCGCATACACAAGCACTGCGTGACTTTAAGCGTTCTTCATTACCTGCAATATCAAATGCTACAGTGATAGCTGGTGATTACTATTCTACTCCATTTATTGAGTATGATGTGTGGTCTGCAGATATTGGAACAACTACCGCTTTCAATGCCTCCCATCCAGTTACAGTTGGACTTGGTGCTGACAGCGTAGTTTTCTTGACTGAAGCAGCAATGGTTCACATTCCAAATCTAGATAATAGCAATGGCTATGTTGCTCGAGGTGGTTCATCCGAAAGTGGAGATTCACCCGAAAAATGTAAAGGTGCTTTTGGTACAAGCCTTACTTTAGGAGCTACAAAATCTGTAGATTCAATTGGTGCGTCAATTGTTGACGGCTTATTTGGTAACGGTGGTTACTGTGAAGATAATCCTGGAGCAGGTGCTACATCTCTTACTTATAGAGTAATTGGTTCAGCGACTTACAACAACTTTGCAAACTCGCAATGGAGTGTATCACCAAATTTTGCTTGGTCACATGATCCTTCTGGATATGGTCCATCATCTTTAGGTGGCTTTGTTGAAGGCAGAATGTCATTAGCATTGGGCATGAGTGCAAATAAAGGTGCGGTGAGTGCATCATTATCTTATGTAAATCAACTTGGTGATCCTGAAAGCAATTTATCTATGGATAAAGATACGCTAGCAGCTTCAGTCTCATACTCATTTTAATCTAAGGAGAAAATAGAAAATGAAAATAATTAAACTAATAAAATCGGTTGCTTTCGTAACTATTGCTTCTTTAATGAGCGTAGTATTTGTGCAGGCAGAAAGTCCAAACTACACTGTAGATAGTTCAAACTATATGCAGCATGCAGATAAGTTAACAGAAGGCCAGATGAAGGCTTTTGAAAGCTATGCGGATTACAGAATTGATGTATATCCAACCTCTGCTGAATGTAGAATACCTGATGCGGTAAGAGCGGTAAGTAGTAGCAACTCAAAAATGGTTAATGGTAATGAAGGTATTGAGTGGAATACATTAGGTGGAATGCCTTTCCCTAATCCAACTGAAGCTCAACACTATATTTGGAACCATAGATCAGCTCCACATTACAATGCGAGTATTCATAGAACATTAGTAGCATACATTGTTAAGAATGATGGCACGGCAACTGTTGGTAAAGGCGATAATTACATCGAATTTCCAGGTGCTTTAAACTCACCATTAAGAGGTCAAGTGGATCCAAATATTTACGCACTTTACATGGTGAAGAATTTATCACCCGCAAGAATTGCTGGTACATTAACAATGTTACACGATCCCTATGATAGTGCAGTTGAACAACGTAAAGCATGGCAATACAGCCCAGCAACACGTCGTGTGCGAAGAGCACCTGATGTTTCTTACGATTCATTTGTAGATCAAACTGGTGGCTTAGCGACAATTGACTCATACAACATGTTTACTGGTGCGCAAGATCGTTTTGATTGGAATTTAGTTGGTAAAAAAACTATGTTAATCCCTCATAATAATTCAAGAATGGGAGATCTTGGTGCAGCTGAAAAAATTACTTCAAGCAGAAACTTTGTTGATCCTAGTCTTTACAGATATGAAGAGCGCGAAGTAGCAATTGTAGAAGCAACTTTAAAAGCTGGCTCAAGACACATTTTTCCAAAACAAATGATGTATGTGAGCACAGATGAACATAACGGTATCATGATTAGAGATCATTATGATGGTCAAGGCAATTTAGCCAAACACCAAATTGGTTCACGTGGAATTGACCCTGCTGCAGGAAATTGTCAGTACAATGGCGAGCAAACAATTGACTTTGCTACGAGAGCTTTTGTGATCCAAAACACTCTAGGTGCAGGTCATGATGACCTTGCTCTTGAGTATGATACAATTAACATGGGAATGGACTTTTATTCTCCAGATGGTTTAAGAAGATTTGCAAGATAATCACTTATACCTATAATTAAAAAAAGGCCTGAATTTCAGGCCTTTTTTTTACTTTAAAAATAAAAAAAGTACATTAGACTTCGCCTTATTCTAATAAAGTTTCAATAACTATGCGTTTATCAATATTAATAATAATAGCTTTTTTTTCTGCAATACTCACACCTACTCATGCATCTAATTTTAATTTAGATACAGGCTTTGCTGCAGATGCTAGTAAATATAATAAGACTTTAATTAATGCAGTT
>JAQCGQ010000138.1 GCA_027730465.1 Actinomycetota bacterium
ATATTGATCTTCAACTAACATAAATATTCCAGATAAAATATCGCGCACCAATGTTTGTGCGCCAAGACCTAATGCCACACCAATTACGCCCGCTGAGGCAATTAGCGGGCCAAGGTTTAAACCAAACTCAGCTAAGACCATAAATAGTGCAACTAGTGAGATCACACCATTACTTGTTGATTTTAAAACAGAGCTAGTCGTTTTAGCCCGCTCTTTTTGACGAGTCCTACTACGTTTTGGCCCTGGGATTAAATCAGCATTTGTAATGTGATCCATAAACCTTGAGATCCAACGCTTGGAAAGCCTTGAAATAATGATGGCTAAAACAATAATTATGCTGATATTTGCTGGGGCGCCGGTGAACCAATCCAGGGCTGATTGCATATTTTGGGATATTTTCATGATGAGAAGAAAACTTTAACCCAAATGTAATTGGGAATCTGCCTCAAAAGGATGTTTTTTCTGCCAACTTCAGGCAAGATATACCCACGTAGCACGAGCCACGCGCTGCCAATGAAGGATGAGGCTTTAAAGTGTCACAAACATTGATCCTGAACGCTACCTATGAGCCACTAGGTGTCGTATCAGAGAGGCGAGCATTAATCCTCGTCTTAAATGAGCGCGCAACAAGTGTGGAAGATTCTGATCGGGTTCTTACCTACGCCCGGGGCTCAATCACATTACCTGCAGTAATTAAATTAAATAAGTTTGTAAAGATTCCATACCGCCATGCAGTTCCACTATCAAGGCGAGCAATTTTTGCTCGAGATAATAATCGCTGCGTTTATTGCGGAGTAACTGCCACATCAATTGATCATGTGATTCCAAGGTCAAGAGGTGGTGGACATAATTGGAAAAATGTTGTTTCAGCTTGTCATAAATGCAATCACGCTAAGGCTGATCGGACTTTAAAGGATTTAGGTTGGCGCCTTCGCCACACACCAAAGGAACCAGTTGGTGCTGCCTGGCGAATCTTAGGAACTGGCAAACCACATCGAATTTGGATTCCTTATTTGAAGCCATTTGGGGTTGAGGCAATGGGAGCAGCCAGCGCGTGATGGAAGATGGCACATTTGCTGGTGAAGGCTTAACAATTCTGCAAACTCTTACCTATTTTGTAATTGCCCCAACTGCTTTATTTATCATCATTTCTTTTTTTGCTTATATCACTGCTAAGGAAACTAGAAAGAAAAGTAAGAAAGCACCGGTAGATCTAACTCATATTCAGTAGTTAAGTAAAAGCTTATTTATCTAATTCTTGAACTCTAAGGGCTCTGCTCAGAGAATCTCGGCCTTCAGAAACTAACCTGCGAAGACCAGCTTGGCTATCTTTTCCAGTGGTGTTTAGCCAATTAACTGTTTTATCTAAAGTCACCTGATTAGTTAAATAGATTGGATACATACCAGATACAAAAGAGCTTGCTACCTCATATGACTTCTTGCCCCAAAACTGAAGCAGCAGATCAAAGTATGGATCAACATATGAAGCAAGTAATGGCCGGTGCAGCGCTCGCATAAAGCCGGCAAGCTTTGCCTCACGCAGTGAGGTACTTATATCTTCAGTTGTAATTGAAATCCAAGTTTCCTCTTTAGCCTGCGGTGTTGGCCGAGCTGCTAACGCACTGGCATGAGAGAGCTGACCATTTAAAGTGTTATCTTTTAATAGTTGCGCAGCTAACTCTTCTTTATCCATGCGGCCGCGCTCTGTTAGCGCAATTACAAAGCTCCACCTAAGGTCTGCATCAACTTTAAGACCAGCTAGTTTTCCATCTAATAACTCTTTTATTAGATCATTATGTTCGGCGCTGGAAGCAAAGCTGGTGAAGTTTCTAGCGAACTGAAGTTGAAGATCACCACCTGCTGATGCTTGCTGCAACATTTTTTCATAGGCATTACCAACTCTAAGGCGGGCTGAATCGCGTTTAGTTGGAGCGCTATATAACTCAACTGCGGTTGCTAGTTGATTACCAATGGTTGTTACTGTGGCAATATCATCTTCACCACTTAGTCCAGTTAGCGCAATTTCAATAAAGTCTGAGGCGCTTATTTCAGCATCTCGCAACATATCCCACGCCGCAGACCAGCAAAGCGCTCTTGTTAATGAATCACTAATCTTTCCTAAATGAGCCTTTAAGGTTGTAATTGATCTTTGATCAAATCTAATTTTTGCATATGAAAGATCTCGATCATTTATGAGGAGAAGATCGGCAACCTTCTCACCAGCTAACTCAGTAACAACAGTTTTATCACCAGATACATCTAGTTCAACTGATTTACGAAGAGTGATACTTTCACCGGATAGGTCATATAAACCGACTGCTAATCGATGCGGGCGAAGCTGAGTTGATCCAACTGGCATCGTGGGTACTTCTTGAATTATTGATACTGACTTATAGGTGTCATTTTCAATCTCAAGGGAAGGCCTAAGTGTGTTAACACCAGCGCTTTGTAACCAGTTTGAAACCCAAGTAGTTAAATCCTTACCACTTGCCTTAGTTAATTCAACTAACAAATCATCTAGTGTGGTGTTCTTAAAAGCATGCTTTGTGAAGTATTTTTGTAACCCGGTAATGAAATTATCTCGGCCAACATGAACGACTAATTGTTGAAGTACTGAAGCACCTTTTGCATAGGAAATTCCATCAAAGTTGCCAGCCACTGTGTCGATATCAACCATATCGGTAACAATTGGGTGAGTAGATGAGAGTTGATCTTGTCGGTAGGCCCAATTTTTTCGCTCTTGATTAAAGCCAGTCCAAGAGTTTTTAAATCTAGTTGCCTCAACCATTGCTAGGTATGAAGACCATTCAGCAAATGATTCATTAAGCCAAAGATCATCCCACCACTTCATAGTCACCATATTTCCAAACCACATATGGGCCATCTCATGCAAGATTGTGTTTGCTCTTGCGTTATACATTCGCTCAGTAACCTTTGATCTAAAAACTAATAAGCGCTCTAA
>JAQCGQ010000139.1 GCA_027730465.1 Actinomycetota bacterium
CATATCACTCACACCTAAATCATTTAATAAATCAAGGTCACCGCCAGGTTGTGATTCATCATCTTCTTCTGGGAACTCTAGGTCTAATACCTCAACTAGATCCGCTGCTACTTCATAATCAATAGCGTAGGTAACATCTGAGATCATCATCTGCATTGATCCACCGAGGGAGCGTGCAATGATTACAAACTCATCCTCGATTGCAATTAATGCAATCGCCCCACCATTAGTTTGCTGAGCTTTAAGTGAATCCATAATTGCGCCAATGTCACGGGTATTTAAGACCTGCGCGGCATCCCATCTGCCATCTTCATGCCAGGCAATGAGTCCAAAATCTACTGACATTAGATTCACGCCCTCCCTTACAAGCCGTTGTGCATACCTTCTGAGCACACTTATTCTCTCTTTAATCTGCGCTAATTGGTAGTAGCACCTCTTGCTTGTAGAGTAATTATGTGAAAATCCATATTGCCTCCCACCCATTACTTACTCATAAGTTAACTGTGCTGCGGGATGAGAAAACTGATTCACCAACCTTTAGGCGCTTAACTGAGGAGATTGTTACCTTACTTGCGTATGAGGCAATGCGTGAGGTTAAAACAGTTGCTGTAACTGTTAAGACACCAGTTGCTATGGCCCAAGGTAAACAGCTAGCAAAACCAAAACCAGTAGTAGTTCCAATTCTTAGAGCAGGTCTTGGTATGTTAGAAGGAATGTCGCGACTTATTCCAACTGCTGAAATTGGCTTTTTAGGAATGGTGCGGGATGAGAAAACTTTAAAGGCAACAACTTATGCAAATAGATTACCTGAGGATTTAACTAATCGTCAGTGTTATATCTTAGATCCGATGCTGGCAACTGGTGGCACGTTAGTTAGCGCAATAGAGTTCTTAGCAGCAAAGGGTGCCACTGATATAACTGCCATTTGTATATTAGCTGCTCCAGAGGGTATTGCTGTTCTTGAAAAAGCATTTGCGACATCAAAATTATCTTTAAAACTTGTAACTGGTGCACTCGATGAGCGATTAAATGAGAAGGGTTACATCATCCCAGGCTTAGGAGATGCTGGAGATCGCCTATATGGTGTTGTTTAACTAACATCAGTATTTATACTTACTGCCTGTCATTACTTTTATACTACGACTGAAAGTTTCTTAAAACATCTAAATTTGAAAGATGAGGGAGAAGTTTGTGTTAAACCTTGCTGCCTCATTTAACGAACAGTTATCCCCAGTTGCTCCTTTTTTATTTTATGTAGTAATTGCTGGAATTATCTTTATTGAAACTGGTTTACTAGTGGGCTTCTTCCTACCTGGTGACTCATTGTTATTTAGCGCAGGACTTGTTGTAGCAGCTAGAGATGATGTAAACATAGTCTTTTTAGTTTTGATCATTTTTCTAGCAGCTTTTATTGGTGATCAAGTTGGTTATGTAATTGGGCGAAAGGTAGGCAGGCCCTACCTTGAAAAACATAAATCTAAGCGGATGATTAAAATGCTTGAAAGATCTGAGCGTTTTTATGAAAGATATGGCTGGTGGTCAGTAGTTATTGCCCGCTATATCCCATGGGTTAGAACATTTGTGCCACCAATAGCAGGTGCGGTAAAGATGAATTACTATAGGTTTTTATCTGCTAACGCATTTGGGGCACTGCTCTGGGGTGCTGGAATTACCTTAGCTGGTTACTACTCAGGATCAATTCCTTGGGTTAAAGATATTTCATACGCTCTTGCTGCTTTTTTTATTACCGCCTCATTACTTTCTGCCTTAATAAATTACTTACGAGAAAAACGAGACTGACCATTTGCTATCACACCTAAATAGGTGAGGAATATTCCAGTTATTAAATATGGCGAGATCTGTGTTCCCTGAGTTGGCACAAATACATCAAGTAGTAATGATCCAATCAGCATTCCGCCAACACTAAGTAGTGTGAACTCTAAGACACCAACATATTGCACAGCTAGCGCTGAGAAAGCAATATAGAAAACCCCAATTGAGCCACCTAGAAACATCCACCAAGGTCCTGATGTAAAATTCATAATTGAGTGATCGGTAAAAAGTGAGCGAAGAATTAATAAAAATGTTAGAAAGCTAAAACCAGTAATAAAGTTAAGTTGTGAGGTAGCAAAGCTCTTCTTTGAAAAAGAGTTAATCTGGCCATTTAAGGCTCTCTGCACGCCAACCCAGCTGCCAGCAAAAACAGCTAATGTAATTGCAAGAATTGAAAAATTACTCATTGCAAATCTATCCCAGGCAGATACCACTACTGCGCCCACCGTAATAATTGCTGCAATTACTCGACGTTTTGAGATCACAGATTTAATACCGCCAGCTAAGCCAACATGATCAACCCAAAGTGAGATTGCAGTCTGACCAGCCAAGGATGCCACCGTAAATAATGCAACACCTGCAATGGGAACAACATGGGTTTGCATAGCAACAAATGAGGCGCCTAACATTCCAGCACTTAGTCGCCACATTGGAAGTTGTTTTGATTTAACTGCTTTAAAAATATCAGTAAAGCCTGCTTTGACATCTTTTCTAAATAAAGAAATTAATGAAACAAAGATTAAACCGGTGCCAAATGAGACTAGGGCCGCTTCAAGAGAGTCACCCATTTGATTAGATAACTCACCATTTATTCGAGATTGCAAGGCAATTAATACACCAGAGAATGCAGAAAGAACTTCAAGCCCACGTAACTTACTTGGCTTTGAAATCTAAGGTTCTCCTTTTTTATTTGGATGAACTATTGGTGCGCCCGCGGGGATTCGAACCCCGAACCTTCTGATCCGTAGCTTGACGATAAAGTAGGAGCTTTTACTGGTGTAAAACTCTGATTTATCATCTAAATTTACAGACCGTGCTTACGCCCAGTCAGTAAATCAGATACCTATCCGTTGTCCTTCGGGCGCAAGTATTACAGATTAGAAAATAAATTAATAGAGGTAATTTACCA
>JAQCGQ010000140.1 GCA_027730465.1 Actinomycetota bacterium
TAAAAGCTAGCCTGCAAGATATGCTCGATAGATCAGATACTGGTTACTTAGGAGCATTTCCTGAATTATTTGAAGCATTTGCTAAGTTCTCCAAAAAACGATGGGACTGGCAACCTGATACAACTCAAATAAGAACGGCAACTAATGTTGGTGTTGGAATTGTTGAAGTCATACGTACTCTTATTAAAGCTGGCGATAAAGTAATGCTTAACTCACCAGTTTATGAAAATATTCTGAAATGGATCACTGAAGTTCACGCAGAGCTAGTTGATGTACCGCTATCTGAGAATGGGCTTGATTATAAATTGGATTTAGAAGCAATCGAGCGTGAGTATGCAAAAGGTGTAAAACTACATATTTTATGTCACCCACATAATCCAGTTGGAATTATCTATACTCGATCAGAGTTAGAAACAATAGCAACATTAGCCAAAAAGTATGGCGTAATTATTTTAAGTGATGAGATTCATGGACCATTAGCCTTTAACAAAAAAGATTTTTCCCCATTCTTATCAGTGAGCGATGACGCAAAAGAGGTTGGAATAATTGTGACAAGTGCAAGTAAGAGCTTTAATTTTGCTGGATTAAAGTGTGCATTAATTATTACTGAATCAGTTAAATTAAAAGAGAAGATAAATACCATGCCACCTGCGGTTACCTGGCGGGCATCTTTATTTGGAGCAGTTGCCTCCACCGCTGCCTATAGTGATTCTGAGGAGTGGTTAGATGGATTGTTAATAACTCTTGATGAAAATAGAAATTTAGTTAAAAAATTAATTGATACCAAAACACCTATCATTAAATATCGCATCCCTGATTTTGGTTACCTAGCTTGGCTTGATGTTAACTCTTTAGGATTAGGCAGTGATCCGGCTGCTCAGATTTTAGAGAGAGGTAAGTTAGCCCTTAATGCTGGTGTTTTATATGGGCCTAAGCATTCAAACTTTGTAAGGTTTAACTATGGTACTAGTGAGGAAATTATTAATCAGGCATTTGATCACCTAGTTAAGGTTTTATAATCTATTTTCTTCTTCCATATAGTTTTTTAATTAACAAAGTAAGTATTTTCTCAGATACTTTAGTGCGCTTAAAGGTAGTAAATCTAAGTGGAATCTTAAATCGAGTCTTAACTACAGATCTTGCGTAGGTATATTCAAGTAAACCCTCACCGCCATGGATGCGTCCATAGCCAGAGTCTTTAACCCCACCAAAAGGTAGGGAAGCTATTGCTGCGAATAAAAATACTGAGTTAATTGAAACCATTCCGCAGGCAAGCTTTGATGCAATCTTCTCACCCTCACGCTTTGAAAAGACAGCTGCTGCCAAGCCATAGCTACTTGCATTAGATAACTTGATCGCTTCATCGGTATTTAAAACTTTATTTATTGCAAGTGTTGGCCCAAAGGTTTCCTGGGTCATAGCTGTTGAGTCCTCTGGTACACCAACCATAATTACTGGCTCAACAAAGGCGCCTTTAACAGAGCCTGGCCCACCTAATAAGAATTTAGCACCTTTAGCTTTTGCATCATCTAGATGAGACTGAATTACATTTAGTTGTGATGGCATTGTGGCAGGGCCATAACTTTGTCCAGGCTTAATCTTTTTTGCCATATCAACAATAGTTTCGATAAATTCATCAGCAACTGATTCAACAACATAAACTCGCTCTGCTCCAATACAAGATTGACCAGCATTTGCCATCGCAGACCAGAGGGCGTATTCAGCAGCAAGTTTTATATCAGCATCATGGGCAACAATAACTGGATCTTTACCGCCGCACTCAAGAACAACTGGAATCATTTGCTCAGCACATGAGGCTGCAACTTTTTTAGCTGTTCTAGTTGAACCGGTAAAAGAGATCTTATTAACTTTAGATTGAGTAAGCGCTTTTCCTGTATCTGGTAATCCAGTTACTGTTGTAAAGATATTTTCAAAGGGTGCGATTTGAGTAAATGAATCAGCTAGCCACATGCCAACACCGGGTGTGAACTCTGATGGTTTAAAAACTACTGCATTGCCAGCTGCTAGTGCGTATGCAATAGAGCCTATGGGGGTAAAGATTGGATAATTCCATGGACCAATTACGCCAACAACGCCAAGAGGTGATCTTTGCACCTGCGCCTTCATGTTAAACATTAATAAGCCAGATGGACGATCTTGCTTTCTCATTATTTGCTGCGCATGTTTTGCAGCCCATGCAGTGTTATCAACAGCAATTGAAACTTCAAGGGAGGCATCCCCAATTGGTTTACCACACTCAATGGCTATCAAATTAGCAATCTCCTTTTGATGATTTGTTATATAAGAAGCCCACTTAAGCAAAACTCGCTTGCGTGCAGTAAAGCCAAACTCATTCCATCTAATGGCGGCAAGATGCGCCGCATCAACGGCTGCAAATACTTCAGCTTGTGAAAAGTTTTTATATTTGGCGATAACCTCACCTGTTTTTGGATCACACTTATCAAAGGTGGCTTCTGTGCTCATAGGGTAAGAGTAAACTCTTTTCGTGCCAGAGTTAATCCGCCCTTCAACGGTGCTGCCAGCTAATCGCAGCCTAATAACCATAAGAACTAGCGATGGGCTTAATCTCATTGGTGAAGTTGCCACCCCAATTAGTGAAATAACCGGGTCACTTTTAATGCTTCACCCTAATCCTTCAGGTGGGGGCATGATGGATTCACATATCTATAAAAAGGCTGCAAATAGATTACCTGCTATGGCAGGTATTCAAATAATTAGATTTAACACAAGGGGTGCGTCAAGTGAGGCTGGCACAAGTGAGGGTGAGTATGACGCAGGTAAGGGTGAAAAACTGGATGTATTAGCTGCAATTAATTACTGCTTTGATGAGTTAAATGTAAAGGATCTGTATTTAATTGGTTGGTCCTTTGGCGCAGAGCTTGCACTTCAATATGGCAGGGATAAAAGAATCAAAGAGTTAATTCTTT
>JAQCGQ010000141.1 GCA_027730465.1 Actinomycetota bacterium
TAACTCATCAACTTGATACTTACCATGATATTTATCACGAACAATCGAAATAGATTTTGCCACATTTTTCACTTTGGTATTTATCTCGCCGCTAGATACATATCTGTTGTATGGCTTAAGTAAATCTGAAAGTGAAGATTTACTACCCATTAATTCAGCAAGGGCATACAGGGCGGCAAGCATGCCAGAATCTGCCCGCCAAAAATCATTGAAGTAGAAGTGACCAGAATGTTCGCCTCCAAAAACTGCGCCAGTTTGAGCCATCAAACTTTTTATATATGAATGGCCAACCCGACTCCTAATGCCAAGTCCACCATTTTCAGCAATAACCTCAGGAACAGCTTTAGATGAGATTAGATTGTAGATAATGCTGGCTCCTGGGTTGGCCTTTAACTCCCGAGCAGCAATTAGCGCTGTTAGCGCGGATGGATTAACTAATCCACCTGTCTCATCAATTAAAAAGCAGCGATCTGCGTCTCCATCAAAAGCTAAGCCAATATCAGCTTTTTCTTTTTTAACTCGTTTTTGTAGATCTTTTAAATTCTTGGCTTCAATTGGATTTGCCTCATGGTTTGGAAAATTTCCATCTAACTCAAAGTACATTGGGATAAGTTCAACATCTAGCTTCACCATTACAGCTGGTGCAGTAAACCCAGCCATACCATTCCCAGCATCGATTACCACCTTTAGTTTGCGCTTTTTAAATGTATTTTTAGGAAATTGTGATAATAAATAATTTACATAATCTTTTAATATATTTTCTTTTCTAGAGGAGCCAACTGGCCGATTTGAAATTGGTACACCTTTTTCAATCAACTCCCGAATATTAACTAAACCAGTATCTTGACCAATCGAACGGGCACCACTTTTACATAACTTCATTCCGTTGTATTTAGCGGGATTATGACTTGCGGTAAACATAATGCCAGGTAGATTTAATTTTCCAGATGCAAAATACAACATATCTGTTGAGGTGAGCCCAAGCCGTATTACATCCATACCTTGGCTAGTAGCGCCATCAGTAAAAGCATCAGCTAATTGTGGTGAGGATTCACGCATATCTTCACCAACCACAATTGTGGCAGGTTCTCTTTCATATTCTAGAAACTTTGCAAAGGCTACGCCAAGAGCAAATGAAAAGTCAGCAGTTACTTGGTCTTTAACTAAACCTCTAATGTCATATGCCTTGATAATTTTTTCTAACATAAGACTCTTAACTTAGGCCTTGGTAGAGGAATTTAAAAATTAGTTGGAGGGCAATACCCGCAAATGGCCACGTCGACCCAGCTCAGGCTGCATCACCTTCCCACTCACATCTATATTAGCTACCTCGCGCACCGCATCAGCAATCGCCATTAAATCTTCTTCACTCGGTCCACTGTTGTGATCAATTACCTCCTCTTTAATTACATTCCAGCCAACTGGCACAGTTAAGCGCTCACTATGCACTGCGCAAAGATCATAGTTATGCGGTTCTGCGTAGGTTGAAAGTGGACCAAGCACAGCTCTTGAGTCAGAGTAGATATAGGTAAGGGTTTTAATTGCAGCGCTAGTGCAACTTGCCCGTGAACACCTACGTCCAGATAACTTTCTCATATGAACAGATTAATGCTCAATTGGTATAAAAGTTGGGATTTAGCCCCGTGTAATTACGCTGGCATCGGCAATTGGCTCTGATGCTGTTTCTAAGTTCGCACCATTATTCATTGGTATGTAGCTACTACCTATATTACCGACTTCGGGTAAAAGGATTACTCCGCCAGAAATACCCTTAGTATTTGCGGTTATTTGTAATCGGTTTAATCCAACAGGTGGCCTCCAGATAGCAAAGTTAGATCCAGTAAGAGTTTTTGTTATTTTTTTACCGTTTGTCCCAGTCGCACTGATCACAACATTAATTTTTTTCCCTGAAAAAGTAAGAGTTGGTCTTGATCCGGTTAGATTCACACTCCATTTTGCTAAATCATCGGCAGCTGTAGCCCAAGCAATTTCACTACTTTTACCATAAGTAAAGGTTGAAAGAACTGATGCAAGAAGTGGTTGATCAGAATCGATAATTATTGAAAATGGTTGATTAGTTGGAGCAAAAGTCAATGGAATATTAAAAACTTTTTGACTTTTTACATTCAACTCTGCTAAGCCAATTGGAACAAAGTTGCCATCGTTTGAATTAATTGTGACACTAATATTCGCATCAATATTTCCTGGCACTAATAAACGCATAGAATGTGAAACAGAATTACTTTGAGAAACTAATTTTCCAGTTAACCCGGATATTGCAGAAATAGTTACTTTCTTGCTACTAGACCCAATCGGAGCTATAAAATCTGCGCCAAGTGACTTAAGCCCTTTTTTTCTTTCATCAAATAGATATGAGCTAACTCGCCCAGATTTTGTTTTAACGCCTATAACAATTATATCTTCGCCAGGAATAAGTGAATCAACCGATAATTTCTTTGTTGAATTTTGTGGAATAGATACGCCCTTTGGTTCTAGTGCACCGTTTGGTGTAAATATTTCAAGATCTACTACAGACTCGCTAAATCCACTATTAACAATATAAAGAAAAGACTTACTAGTTAAAGCCCCAGAACCACCGACAAACCATTGCATTCCATTACTAACCGAACAGGGCACAACAGATTTCCAAGCATTATTTGCAAAAGTTATTGCGGTACCTGCATTACCTTCAACTAATACTGCTTCTTTCGTTAAGGCAATCACGCTACTTTTACCTGGATTAAGTTTCTTACTTCTGCCATCAACTAGGCGACGAGTAACTTTTGAATTAGTCAAAGCTGCAATGGATGGAACTTTATTATCAATTGCCGGGCAAACTGTTGCTGGGTAAGTGTAAACTAATTTAACTTGGTCACTTTTTTCTGGAGCAAAGTATGTAGAAGCAGCCAATATAAAGATAGTTAAAATT
>JAQCGQ010000142.1 GCA_027730465.1 Actinomycetota bacterium
TATGCCTGATCTGCTGTAGTGGCAACTGCGCCGGCTAACACTGGAATCTGATGAGATTCGAAAAGATCACGTGCTTGATACTCAAAAAGATCCACTAATTTCCCCGATCAAATTTAGGAAAGTACAAGGTAGTAATAGTAATGAGAAAGTGAGTATATTTATAATTTCTCAACTGGTGCATAACGAAGTAGTAGTCGCTTCTCACCAAATGAGCCAAAATTTATGGTTGCTTCGGCTCGATCACCCTCACCACTTACTGAAATTACAGTTCCTAAACCAAATGTGTCATGTGATACGCGCTCACCAACTTCAAGTTGCATGGTGGTATTTATTTTGCCAGTTGCTTTAACTGGCGCGAATGTGCGCCGTGATGAAGCTTTAACTGAAGGAGCTTTTTCCTGCGCTTGATTCCATTCAATTACAGAATCTGGTATTTCACTTAGAAATCTAGATGCTGGGTTGTAATTAGGTGAACCCCATGATGAACGATATTCAGCTCTAGTAATAAATAGATTTTCTCTAGCCCTTGTTAGCCCAACATAAGCAAGCCGGCGCTCTTCTTGTAATTCATCTGGGTCACCAAGTGTTCTAGAGTGTGGAAAAATACCTTCTTCCATACCTGTTAAGAAAACTGTTGGAAACTCAAGTCCTTTTGCGGTATGTAATGTCATCATCGTTACTACTCCACCATGATCTTCACCCTCTGGAATCTGATCAGCATCTGCGACTAATGAAACATCCTCTAAAAATCCAACAAGAGATATCTCCTCTCCCTCATCAACCTCTCCCTCTTCATACTCAGTTGCAACTGCAACTAACTCCTCTAAGTTTTCAACTCTAACCTCATCTTGCGGATCTTTACTCTCTGATAACTCAGTAAGTAATCCAGATTGTTCAAGAACTGCTTGTGCGATAACAGATGGCCTAGTTTTTGCCTCAACTAATGTTTGTAATGATTGAATTAATTTAACAAACTCAATCAAAGAAGCGACAGATCTTTGCGCAATTTCCTGATTTTTCTCTACCTCACATGATGATTGCCAAAAAGTTAAGTTATTAGCTTGTGCATATAGGTCTAGTAAATCAAGGGCACGATCACCAATTCCTCGTTTTGGTGTATTAATAATCCGCCTCATTGATACCTCATCATTTGGATTAACAATTACCCTTAGATAGGCCAGAAAATCTTTAATTTCTTTTCGCTCATAAAACCTAACTCCGCCTACTACTTTGTATGGAATTCCTACTCGCATAAATACTTCTTCAAAAACACGAGATTGTGCATTAGTGCGATAGAAGATTGCAGTATCTCCTGGATTTGATCTTGCTAAGTCACGAAGCCGGCCAATCTCCCTAACTACAAAATCAGCCTCATCATGCTCACTTTCTGCCACATAACCAACGATTGTTGAGCCAGCGCCATTTTTAGACCATAAATTTTTCTCTTTCCTGCCTTCATTATTTGAAATAACTGCGTTAGCTGCACTTAAAATATTTTGAGTTGAGCGATAATTTTGTTCTAATAAAATTGTTTTAGCCTCTGGGTAATCTGCTTCGAATTGTAAAATGTTTCGGATATTAGCACCACGAAAAGCGTAGATTGATTGATCAGCATCACCTACAACACAGAGTTCAGCTAAAGTAAAGGAATCAGAAGCACTTCCTACTAATTCTTTAATTAAGACATACTGAGCATGATTAGTATCTTGATATTCATCTACTAAGATATGTTTAAAGCGTGATCGATATTTAGCTCGAGTTTCTGGATGGCGCTGTAATACTTCAACAGTTTTTGCAATTAAATCATCAAAATCCATTGAATTAGCATCGCTTAATCGCTTTTGATAAATAGCAAAGACTTGGGCAACAATCTCTTGAAATTGATCTTTGCTTTGATTTAAATAATCTGCTGGACCCATTAGTTCATTTTTTGCCTGCGAGATTAAGGCTGCTACTGCTCTTGGCGCATAACGCTTAGCATCTAAGTTTAAATCACGCATCACTAGAGTAATTAGCCTTAGTGAATCACTTTGATCATAGATTGTGAATGAGTTCGTGTAACCGAGTAATGACGCCTCTTTACGCAATATCCGAACACATGCTGAATGAAAGGTTGACACCCACATAGCTTTCGCGCGCTCACCAACTAATTGCGCAACCCGCTCTTTCATTTCACCAGCTGCTTTATTTGTAAAGGTGATTGCTAGTACCTCATATGGGGCAACATTTCGTTGAGCTAATAAGTAGGCAATACGCCTAGTTAAAACTCGAGTCTTACCAGAGCCTGCTCCGGCTACAACTAATAATGGCGAGCCCTCATGTTTAACCGCTGCTATTTGTTGAGGATTTAAACCTTCAATTAACGAGGACATATTGGTAAGTCTATCGGTCGGTACGAACAGGGAAATTGCTGCGGTAACCTTGCCAATGATGGAGCCATTAAATGACAGTGAGATTGAGCGAGTTTTAGTTGTCACTGCGCACCCAGATGATTGCGACTTCGGAGCTGCTGGAACTATTGCGCTTTGGAGTGCTAAAGGAATTAAGGTTTCATATTGCATCTGCACAAACGGTGATCAAGGTGGCGAGGATCTATCTGTACCACGTGAGGAAATGCCTAAAATTCGCCAACGTGAGCAACGTGAGGCAGGGCTTGCAGTTGGAGTTAGCGATATAACATTTTTAAATTATCGAGATGGTTGGTTAGTACCAACTATTGAATTACGTAAAGATATCGTTAGACAAATTCGTATTACAAAACCTGATCGAATGCTTATCCAATCACCAGATAGAAATTGGAACCGCTTATTTGCATCCCACCCAGACCATATGGCTGCGGGTGAGGCAGCAATTCAAGCTGTCTACCCGGATTCTAGAAATCCGTTTGCATTTGAAGATTTGCTAAA
>JAQCGQ010000143.1 GCA_027730465.1 Actinomycetota bacterium
TCTACTACAACTGCCCGTTTTCATCAAAATCTAACCGAACTACCTCACCATCAGCGCCAGCAACTCCCAAATCTGTGCCATTTAAATTCAGCTTAATCGCCCCAGCATTACCAATAACCACTTTTATTACCTTTGAATCATTAAATGCTGCAACCTGTCCTTCAGCGATATGGCCATTAAATATTACTTGATCATCTGCGTTAGTTAACCCAACCCAGCTCTTGCCATACACACCGGTAAGAACAAGATTAACTCCCGCTGGCAAATTAATCTCCGAGGTACTCTCTTGCGCACTTGGCTTCTTAACTGAGATTGTAGTTACACCATCACTAATTGATGCAACATTATTAATTGCAACCTGAGCGATAAAGCCAATACTTAATGCAGTAGCTGAAATAGTGGCAAGGGTGCCAAATTTCATTCTTTTTTTCTCTTTAGGCCTATCCGCAACATTATTTTCAGCTAACTGATCAATTATTTTCTTACTCTCAATACTCTGAGATGCCTCAAGTTCGGCAACTAAAATATCTGCATCAATATTAATTGCTTTTCCAGTTTTTGAATTTATTACTTTTGCAATAGATCTCACATGTCCACGGGCATATGCAATACCGCCGCAAACCTCAACTGAATTATTTTCTAAATCTCTTATAACCCCTGCGCGAATATTTGTAATTGCTGAAATTTGCTCAACGCTTAAACCAGCAGCTTCTCGCGCTTGCTGTAAGGAAGATTTTTCTGCCATCACTTTGCCTGTCTTATTGGGGAGACTAAGAGTAAGGCAGTTTAGGAATTTTAGGAAGTTTTTTTCTCAGACCTTTTGGGGGTCAGCGCGCCAAGTTTCTAGCAATCCAAAAGTTCACCCAGTCATTCACCCCCCCCCGAAGATTGGTGAACTACTGGTTACCGCGAAGTGACTCCAATACATCTGGCATTTGCTCGGCGTTAATTAAAACAGTTCTGGCTTTTGAGCCTTCAGTTGGTCCAACTATTCCGCGGCTTTCCATTAAATCCATTAACCGACCAGCTTTAGCAAATCCAACTCTTAATTTACGTTGCAACATTGAAGTTGATCCAAATTGTGTAGAGACAACTAGTTGAACTGCTTGTAACAATAAGTCAAGATCATCTCCAACATCATCACTTACTAAATTTGATTTTATCGGTGCATTTAAATCAAATCTATAAACTGGCTGTAGTTGTGCCTTAACATGATTAACGACTGCTTCAATCTCACGCTCTGAAACATAGGCACCTTGAATACGAACTGCTTTACTTGCTCCCATTGGTAGGAATAAACCATCACCTTGTCCGACTAACTTCTCTGCCCCTGGTGTATCTAAAATAACTCTTGAATCAGCCAAGCTACTAGTTGCAAAAGATAATCTAGATGGCACATTTGCTTTAATTAAACCAGTAACAATATCAACGCTAGGCCGCTGAGTTGCAAGAACTAAGTGAATTCCGGCAGCTCTTGCTAATTGAGTAATTCTTACTATTGATTCCTCAACCTCTCGTGCTGCCACCATCATAAGATCTGCTAGCTCATCAACGATTACTAATAAATAAGGATATGGCTCAAGAGTTCTATCACTGCCAGCTACTGCACTTATTTTCCCGGATTTAACTGCTTTATTAAAATCATCTATATGTCTAAAGCCAAAGACAGATAGATCGTCATAACGCATCTCCATCTCACGAACTACCCAGGCTAAAACATCTGCAGCTTTTTTGGGGTTAGTAATAATTGGCGCAATTAGGTGAGGCACTCCTTCATAATTTGTTAACTCAACTCGTTTTGGATCAATCATTACCAATCGGACCTCATCAGGTGTTGCTCGCATCAGAATTGAAACAACTAAAGAATTAATCATTGAAGATTTACCAGCACCCGTAGCACCAGCAACTAATAAGTGTGGCATTTTGGCTAAATTTGCACACAAGAAAGAGCCTTCAACATCTTTACCTAACGCTATTAACATTGGATGCAGATCACTACCTGATACTGATGAACGCAGGACATCTCCTAATGCCACAATTTCTCGGTCTGAGTTTGGTATCTCAATTCCAACCGCTGATTTGCCAGGAATTGGTGAAAGTATTCTTATTTCACCACTTGCTACTGCATATGCAATGTTTTTAGAGAGAGCAGATATTGCCTCCACTTTAACGCCGTTACCTAGTTCAACTTCATAACGAGTAACTGTTGGCCCACGCATAAAACCAGTAACTTGGGCATCAACTTCAAATTGATCAAATACCTGCTTAAGCGCTGCAACTACAGTTTCATTTACCTTTGATTTACCTTTTGCAGTTGGTCCAGCTCTTAGCAAGTCAGCTGGGGGTAACTCATATTTGATATCTGAAGATAAAAGCAGCTGTTGGGGTCTTATGTTCTCACTCTTTACTGGCTTACTTATCTTTGGAATCGCCTGAGTCACTTCATCAAAATCTTCAAGTTCAACCTCATAATCTAATTCAGATGGCTCATACTCTTCTACTAAATCCTTAACTAATGGAGTTTCGAAGGGAGGAGATTCACTTATTTCAAAATCCTCATCAACTAAACGTTGTGTCCGCCTTGCTCTAGCACTTCCTATGACGGATGTTAATAATTTAAACATCTTTACAAACTGGCTAATTAGTTTAGAAAATGAAGTTTTAGTTACGACAAGTAAGCCAAAAATAAGAAAAATAACTAATATTGGAATCGCCAGAATTTCGGTAACTAAAGTTATAAGTGGATTTGAAACACCATAACCAATCCAGCCACCGCCTTCGCGGATTGCTGTTGCACCCCTACCAACTGAGCCATTAATAATATGAGCAAGGGAAGTGGTGCTCACAAGAATTACAATAGTTCCAATAGTTATCCGCCCAACTGCAGCAGGATCATCTG
>JAQCGQ010000003.1 GCA_027730465.1 Actinomycetota bacterium
CCCTAGTGTCTTCAATATCTAGGTTTCTCATAGTCAGTTGCCCAATTCGATCAGCTGGCCCAAAAGCGGCATCTGTAGTTTTCTCCATTGATAACTTCTCTGGTGAGTACGAAAGATTTGCGCCCTTGGTATTAATTATTGAGTAATCATCACCTCGACGTAATCTAATTGTTACGGAGCCAGTAATTGCCGATGCAACCCAGCTAGTTAATGATTGTCTAAGCATTAGAGATTGTGGATCAAACCAGCGGCCTTCATATAACAATCTCCCTAGTTTACGTCCCTGCTCATGATAAGAAGTGATTGTGTCCTCATTATGAATAGCACTGACTAATCTTTCATAAGCAATAAATAACAGCGCCATTCCAGGTGCTTCGTAAATACCACGACTCTTTGCTTCAATAATTCGGTTTTCAATCTGATCACTCATGCCAAGGCCATGACGACCACCTATGGCGTTAACCTCTTTGATTAAAGCAACTGGATCTTTAATAGCTTTTGCATTAATTGAAACTGGGTGACCCTGTAGAAATTCAATAGTCACATCTTCGCTATCGATCTTAATTGCTTGATCCCAAAACTTAACTCCCATAATTGGCTCAACTATTTCAATATGTGAATCTAAGTTCTCAAGTGATTTTGCCTCATGGGTGGCGCCTAAAATATTTGCATCAGTGCTATATGCCTTCTCAGTTGAATCTCGGTAGGGCAAATTATGATCGGTGAGCCACTTTGACATCTCTTTACGGCCACCTAATTCATTTACAAAATCTTTATCAAGCCATGGTTTATATATTTTAAGTTTTGGATTAGCTAATAAGCCATAACGATAGAAGCGTTCTATGTCGTTACCTTTATAGGTTGAGCCATCTCCCCAAATTAAAACATTATCTGCAAGCATTGCTCTAACAAGTAACGTTCCAGTTACTGCTCTACCAAGGGGTGTGGTATTGAAGTAGGTTTTTCCAGCAGTTGTTATATGAAAAGCTCCACAAGCAAGGGCAGCTAAACCTTCTTCAACAAGTGCGCTTTTGCAATCAACTAAACGGGCAATTTCTGCGCCATACTCTTTTGCCCGTGTTGGCACAGTTTGGATATTTTCTTCATCATATTGACCAAGATCTGCAGTGTATGTACAAGGTGTTGCACCTTTACTTTTCATCCAAGCGACAGCAACTGAGGTATCAAGTCCACCACTAAATGCAATGCCGACTTTCTGACCAACTGGCAGGGAGGATAGAACTTTAGACATGGCTACAGTCTAACCTTCTGCCTTAAAACCCCGCTTGGTTTTATTCAAAAGTGTAAATAGTTTCTTCACTAATACACAATTCCTTTTATTTTGCCAAGACCCTCTGACCTAGTAATCACCGGATCAGACATTGGTAGTATTTCAAGGTGAAACTTAGAAGCATATTTGCGACCGAAAATAGCAGAATAAGAGCTATCTATTTATTACGCCTTGAATCCTTGATTATTCTCGGCCTGGTAATTTATCTTTTAGTGGCACCACTCATTTCTGAAGTTAATGTGCCAGCAGCTTTATCTGCTGAAATAGTTTTTGGCTTACTTGGATCCCTAGGACTTTGGGCATCTGCAAGTGGGTTTAAGCAAAAAAAATCATTTGGTAGAGCACCGGCTGTATTGGCCAATCTAATTGCACTAGGCGTTTCTTATTACATGATCACTGGAAAACTATTTATAGTTGGAATACCACTGGCAATACTTGCAGCAATTACTTTAATTTCAGCAGCGCTTGGTTATAGAGAGTAATTACCAGTCAACTACTTGACGATCTTCCCAAAGTAATCCTGTTTTATCTTTCACAGGATCAAACTCTCTAGTAGCTAACCAAATTGCAGTCTCAGCCCCTTCTTGCGCACTCCTTGGTGCATCAGGCCCGCCCATATCTGTTCGACAATGATTTGGGCAGATTGCGTCCACTAAGAATCCACGTGCACCTAGTCCAGTTTCATATGAAAGATTTTTAACAAAAGCGTTGACGCCGGCTTTGCTAATTCGATAAGGAGCAAGGCCGCCGTGCGTACCGGGCCCAGACATTCTGCCAAGACAAGCAGAGTAAACAATTACTCGTCCTTTTCTCGCATCTGACATTGCTGGTGCTAGTTGGTTAACTGCAGTAAATACTGCATCTAAATTAATTGATAATGTTCTGCGCCATTCTTCATCGGTAGTCCGAAGAGTTTTCGACATTTTCTCACTCATCACGCCATGAGCTAAAACTAAAATATCAAGAGATTGAAATCCATTACTAGTTGCTTCTTCATTTATTTCAGTTAAGACTTGGCGAAATTTTTTACTATCTGCCACATCTACTGCGCGAAAATTACAGCCTAGTTTTTCAGCACTTTGCTGAGCCCGCACTTCATCTTTACCAATTATGTATACAGATATTCCGGCTGCAATTAAACCTTTAGCCGTTTCAAATCCAAGGCCCCTAGATCCCCCAGTTACTATTGCCCACTTCTTTTCATCACTCATGGGCGCAACCATGCCGTTATTAGCCTTTACTTTCCAGCCTTTTAACTGTGCTGATGGCCACTTTCACTTACGATAGGGCCTACTTGTTTAGCCAAGCGGGTGTGGGAGTTAAGATTAACCTGTTGCAACAATCTTGATCAGATCGAAATTAGGGAGTTATAAGTGAGCCAAGCCGGAGCTAATACCCCCGCTAATCACTTTGGCGGCTCCTTTGGTCCTAATGAGTGGTTAGTGCAGGAGATGTATGAGAGGTATCAAAGTGACCCATCTTCGGTTGATAAGTCTTGGTGGGAATTTTTTGCAGATTACAAAGGAACTCCAAGTTTAAATAATTCAGTAAAAAGTGGCACCCCACCAATTCCAAAATCACAATTAGCAAAGCCTGTGCCACCTACGCCAGTAGCAAAATCTGAGGTTATTACGCCAGAAGTTAACAAGCCGATTATAGAAAAAACTAAAACACCTATAAAAACTTCTACTACAACAATTAAGCCAGCGGATCCTGTCATTAAGCCAATTCCAACATTAGTGACCCCAGGGGCTGCAACTGTTGAGCCTTTACGTGGTGTGGCAGCAAGGGTTGTGCAATCAATGGAGGGTTCACTCTCTGTTCCAACTGCGACAAGTGTTCGAGTAGTTCCCGCAAAATTAATGATTGATAATCGAACTGTAATTAATAATCATTTAAAGCGTGGCCGAGGTGGAAAAGTTTCATTTACACACTTAATTGGCTATGCCATGATTAAAGCCATTAGAGCAATGCCAGAAATGAATAACTTCTTTACAGATTTGGACGGAAAGCCTGCGATTGGTCATCCAGAGCATATTAATTTAGGTATTGCAATAGATTTAGCTAAACCAGATGGCTCGCGCCAATTATTAGTTCCATCGATTAAAGGTTGTGAAGCCCTCGATTTTGCTCAATTTTGGTCAGCCTATGAAGATATTGTGCGCAAGGCTAGAACAGGTTCACTAACTGTTGAAGATTTTGCTGGCACAACTATCTCCCTTACAAATCCTGGAACTATCGGAACTGTTCACTCCGTACCAAGGCTTGTGCAAGGCCAAGGTTTAATTCTTGGAGTGGGATCACTTGATTATCCAGCAGAGTTTCATGGTGCCAATGAACAATCTCTTGCTGATCTAGCTATTAGTAAGGTAGTGACAATTACTAGTACCTACGATCATAGAATTATTCAGGGTGCTCAATCTGGTGATTTTCTGCGCAGGATTCATGAAATTTTACTTGGTGAAGAAAACTTCTACGATGAAATCTTTGAAGCTCTTCGGATTCCTTATGTTCCAATCCGCTGGGTTGTTGACATACAGTTTGATAAAGATGATGATGTTAGTAAGACTGCCCGGGTTCAAAAATTAATTGATGCTTACCGCACAACTGGGCATTTGATGGCAGATGTTGAGCCATTATCTTACGTTCAAAGATCGCACCCTGATTTAGATGTTGTTTCCCATGGATTATCACTATGGGATTTAGATCGCGAGTTTGCAACTGGGGGCTTTGGTGGAAAGTCCTTTATGAAGCTGCGCAGAATTTTAGGTGTGCTCCGTGACTCTTATTGCCGCACAATTGGTGTGGAGTATATGTATATTGCAAATCCGGCTGAGCGCAAATGGATGCAAGAGCGGATGGAAGTTGGTGCACCAAGAACTCCTCGTGATGAGCAATTAAGAATTTTACGTAAGTTAAACAGTGCCGAGGCTTTTGAAACATTTTTGCAGACAAAATATGTTGGTCAAAAGAGATTCTCATTAGAAGGTGGAGAGTCTGTAATCCCAGTATTAGATGCAATTATTTCAGCAGGCGCTGAGGCTGGTTTAGATGAAGTTTGTGTTGGTATGCCGCACAGAGGCCGATTAAATATATTAGCAAATATTGCAGGTAAATCTTATGGGCAGATATTCCAAGAATTTGAAGGAAATTATCATGATAACGAAGTTCATGGTTCAGGAGATGTTAAATACCATTTGGGAACAAAGGGGACTTTTGTATCAGAGTCAGGCGCTAAAACAAAGATTTATTTAGCTGCTAACCCATCACATTTAGAAGCAGTTAATCCGGTGTTAGAGGGAATTGTTAGAGCTAAGCAAGATAAATTAAGAGCATCTGCTGGTGATACCAGTATTGATGAGCAAAGCTCCTACCCAGTAATGCCAATACTTCTCCATGGTGACGCTGCATTTGCTGGTCAAGGAGTTGTCTCTGAAACGCTTTCACTCTCACTTCTTAAAGGGTATAGAACTGGTGGCACGATTCATATTATTGTTAATAATCAGGTTGGATTTACAACCTCACCTAGTGCAGCAAGATCTTCAACATACTCAACAGATGTTGCAAAGATGATTCAGTCTCCTGTATTTCATGTTAATGGTGATGATCCTGAGGCTTGTGTGCGAGTTGCTCGAATCGCATTTGAATACCGCCAAACATTTAATAAAGATGTAGTGATAGACATGATTTGCTACCGTCGCCGTGGCCATAATGAAGGCGATGAACCAAGCTTTACTCAGCCGCTTATGTATAAATTAATTGATGCTAAGAGATCAACTCGAAAGCTATACACCGAGGCACTAATTGGGCGAGGAGATATTACAGTTGAAGAAGCTGAAGAGGTATTGCGCGATTACCAGCAGCAATTAGAGGGAGTATTTACCTCTGTTCATAATATTGAACCAGAAAGTGATCCAAGTTGGCACCCACCAGTAGTACCAGCACCTACGAGTGTTAATACATCAGTATCTGAAGATCAACTTCGTAAGATTGCTTTAACACAATCATCTTTCCCATCCGATTTCACAGTACATCCAAAATTATTACCTCAGTTACTTAAGCGAGGTGAGATGTTAGATGAATCCACAGTTGATTGGGCAACTGGAGAGATGTTTGCGTTTGGTTCACTATTGCTAGAAGGTCATCCAATTCGAATGAGTGGACAAGATGTTCGTCGTGGCACATTTAGTAATCGCCATGCTGTAGTTGTTGATAAAGAAAACGGTAAAGAGTTATTCCCACTTCGCTCTCTTGTTAAAGATCCAAATCAATTTCATATCTATGATTCATTACTTTCTGAGTATGCGGTAATGGGCTTTGAATATGGTTATTCTGTTGAGCGTGACAACGCTTTAATTGTTTGGGAAGCGCAATTTGGTGATTTTGCTAATGGTGCTCAGACAGTTATAGATGAATTTATTTCATCAGCCCTTCAAAAATGGGGTGAGCGTTCATCGGTAGTTCTGCTACTGCCACATGGCTATGAAGGACAAGGTCCTGATCATTCATCAGGGCGTATTGAAAGATTTTTAGCACTATGTGCTGAACAAAACATGACAGTTGCTCAGCCATCGACGCCGGCTTCATATTTTCATCTACTTCGCTGGCATATGAAAAATCCTGCGCGCCGACCGCTAATTGTTTTTGAACCAAAGTCGATGTTAAGGCTAAAAGCTGCTGCAAGTGGGTTAAAAGATTTTACAACTGCAACTTTTAAACCATTTATATCTGATGACAAAGTTATTAACAGCACGCGTTTAATTTTTACCTCTGGAAAAGTTTATTATGATTTAATTGCTGAACGCGAAAAATTAGGTGAACACTCAACTGCGATTGCTAGAGTTGAGCAGTTGTATCCTCTTCCAATCGAGGAGATGATTGCTGAAGCAAAGAAACATCCAAAGGCAACATTACTTTGGGTTCAAGATGAACCAGCTAACCAGGGTCCATGGCCATACATTGCTCTTGCAACATCTGAAGCTTTTGTCGCCCATGAAGAATTATCTGGTAGAACTATTCGCAGAGTTTCAAGACGGGCTACTGCAAGTCCTGCTACTGGAAACCATCACCTGCATGAAGAGGAAGAAAAAGCATTAATGACTGAAGCTTTCACTCGTTAATCATCTTTTTCGATATCTAAGTAAAACCTTCCCAACAAACTTATCCCCCTCCAGCCATCCCCAGCTTCTTGAATCATTGCTTTCTTTGCTATCACCTTCAACCCAGTACCTAATAATCCCGTGTTCCATTCGAGTTTCTTTTAAACGCTTAAGTAACTTAACACCCTCTCGGTTGGGGTCTTCTACTAGGTAAACCTGGTCGATTAATAAGGTGTGCCGTTGACCACTTAATGAACGGATAAGCAAGAAATCTCCATCGTTATAGGTAGGCGACATTGAATTTCCAGAAACTGCTACTGTGCTAAACCCGAACATAAAGAGTATTCTCCCACTAATAAATAAATTATTTAAACCAAGGAGAGAAAATGCTCGATTCATTACTTAAGTTAATTACGCCAAAAGAGAGTGCATACGCCCACTGCGATCTACCTTGTGGCGTTTATGACCCAGCTCAGGCAAAGATTGAGGCACAATCTGTTAAGGCTTGTATGGAAAAGTATGCAAGTAGCAGTGACCCTGATTTTAAATCACGTGCAGTTGCAATTAAAGAAGAGCGATCTGAGTTAGTAAAGCATCATTTATGGGTTTTGTGGACTGATTACTTCAAGCCAAATCATTTTGAAGCGCACCCACAACTTCACACTTTGTTTAATGAAGCAACCAAACTTGCTGGTGCCGGTGGTAGTAAAGGCACAAATGATGTTGCAGTTGCGGATAAATTATTAAAGAAAATTGACGAGATTGCTGAAATATTCTGGTCAACTAAAAAATAGTAGATTATAGGTAGCTAGTGGTTTAGAAGTTTAAGCTACTAGCTACTTTATTTTCACTAACAGATGCCCCTTTTTTCAGCCATCATAGTTTCAGCAGCAACTCTGGCCATAAATGAAACTCGCTCAACAAACTTACGAGTTAATAAGCCAGTTGCAATTAATCTTGCAGCTTGATGAACTTCAACCTCGAATTTAAGTATATTTTCATCAAGTCCAAGGCATCTAGCCGTTGCATGTATTTCAATTCCTACTCCGGCTGCACTAGATATATCTATTTGTGAATTAGTAGTGATTGTAGTTTCACCCAAATCTAAAAACTCAATTATTGCTGTACTACATGCACTCTCCATTAAAGATAACAATTGATTTGAACCTACCACCGGCAAATCATTTACTCCTTGTGCAACTGATGTGTCACCAGGACGAATAGTCATGGTTGACATACCTATTACGCCAATGACTTGTTCAGCTTTCATAATCACAAGGCTAGTGATTAAGTAATTACTCCTGCGGGAACTGCCTGCGAATTTCGCTAGTTATTTCGATTTGTGTCGTACCTTCTGCGCTAATCTCCCTATAGGTTGTTTGGGTATAGGTGATTTCTGTGACTTCCTGGGAATCACCATCCTGCAGCATTTTATTATAAAGATCCTGAGTCTGCTGACTAATCCGATTACATAACTCCTCTGGAGCTGATTCAATAAGAGAATTACACAAAAGATTTTTCATCAAAGTAATTGTGGCATTTTCGCGTTCCATCTGTGTTCGACAGGATGGGCATTGACCAAAATGAATTTCAACAGAATTTAACTGTTCGGTGTCAAAGATTTCATGATCAATATAAAGCACAATACTTGGCAAAACTTGCTCACAAGGAATTAAATTACTTTGATTAAAGTTCACTTTTGATCACCTACTTTATCTTTACCATAACCACGATCTTTTGCGTACTGCGCAAGTGAAGCTCTCAATAATTTACGACCGCGATGTAATCGAGACATAACTGTTCCGGTTGGAACACCTATAATTTCTGCAATCTCTTTGTATGCAAATCCTTCAACGTCAGACAAATAAACAGCCATTCGAAACTCATCTGGCATTTGGGCTAACGCATCTTTAATATCCTTATCTGCAATATTTTCAAGTACTTCATCTTCAGCAGATTTTCCTTGATCACTTGTGTGTGATGAAGCCTTTGCAATCTGCCAATCTTCTATTTCACCATTGGAGATTTGTGGCCTTCGTTGATCTTTACGATAATTATTTATAAATGTTGTTGTAAGAATACGATAGAGCCAAGCTTTTAAATTTGTACCAGGTTCAAATTGATGAAAACTTGTAAAAGCTTTCGCATATGTGTCTTGAACTAAATCTTGAGCATCATGAGAATTCTTTGTATAGCGAAGGGCCGCTCCATAAAGTTGTGAAGTAAAAACTAGTGCATCTTTCTCAAACCTCACCTTGCGCTGGGCTAAGGTTTCTTTATCTCGGTTAACTACCGTAGGTAATAAATCTTCATTACTCATTTGGGACAAGGCTACCTCGAATGAGCTTTTAGGCATGGGATCATATTTTTTATTTTGGCTAACACTTGGACGCAGCACATGCATAGATATAAAACCTGCTATCTACCCAATTTATTCCCACCCACCATCGGCTTACCACGCTTAAATGCCTGATCTGCTTAAGTAGGCGGAAGGTAGACTGGGACATATGACTAATTGGAATGCGCCATTTCGGAGTAAGTTAACTTCATCTGCTGCAAACCCGATTAACTCTAGGGTGCATATTCCAGGTTCGAAATCAGTTACAAATAGAGCCCTAATTCTCGCTGCAATTGCTAAAACTTCATCAAGATTGCACAAGCCACTTTCTTCTCGAGATACCGATCTAATGGTTAAAGGATTACGCGCATTAGGTTGTGAGATAAATGAGATAAAAACCGATGATGGATTTGATTATCAAATCACACCAAAAAAACTAAGTGGACCAACCCAAATTCAAGTTGGTAATGCTGGAACTGTTATGCGTTTTCTGCCCCCAATTGCTTGCCTTGCAAATGGATTAATACATTTTGATGGTGACGCTAGATCTCATGAACGACCACTAGCTCCAGTGATAAGTGCACTTGAGCAATTAGGTGTTTCGATTGAACACGGTAATAAGTATCGCTTGCCAATAACAATTAATGGATCTGGCAAAGTAAAAGGTGGATTAGTTGAGATAGATGCAAGTGCATCTAGTCAATTTGTTTCAGCCTTACTTCTACTTGGGCCAGCAACAGAGCAAGGAATAACTGTTAAGCACACTGGTGCATCACTACCATCAATGCCACATATTGAAATGACTATTCAAATGATCAGAGCATTTGGTGGACAGGTTGAAGTAAATAAAAATAGCTGGATTGTTAAATCCGGTGAATTAGTCGGGCAAGACTTGGTGATTGAACCTGATTTATCAAATGCCGCACCATTTATGGCAGCTGCAATGATTTGTGGTGGAAGTGTTGAAATAGCAGATTGGCCAAAATTAACAACACAACCTGGTGATCAACTTCGAGATATATTTAAAAAAATGGGAGCAAAAATTGAACAAAGTAACTCGGGATTAAAAATTAGTGGAACCGGCAAGATAGTTGGTATAGATATTGACTTACATGATGTTGGTGAGTTAACACCATCAATTGCAGCAGTAGCTTGCTTAGCAGATTCACCTTCAACGCTTCGTGGTATTTCCCACCTTCGCTTGCATGAAACAGATCGACTCACAGCACTTGCCACCGAAATTAATAATCTTGGAGGCTCTGTAACTGAAGGTCCTGGCGAGTTACTGATAAAGCCAGCCAAACTTAAATCATCACAAATTTTTAAAAGCTATGAAGATCATCGTATGGCAACTGCTGGGGCAGTAATCGGATTAGCTGTTGAAGGTATAGTTGTAGAAAATATTGAAACAACCAAGAAAACACTGCCTGATTTTCCTGGTATGTGGCAAGGAATGCTTAATGGTTAGGCAAAAGAAAAATTGGGATGAAGATGATGTTCGAATAAATAAATCACGACAGTTCGGCTCAAGCAATAAGGCAAGACCAAGGACTAAAGATCGACCAAATTATTCAAAAGCACAAACTGCAACAATTATTGAGGTTGACCGGGGTCGTGTCCAATGTTTGTTTGAATCGGCTGGGAATAAAACAATTATTACTGCTATGAAGGCTCGTGAACTTGGGAAAAAATCAGTAGTAGTTGGTGATTTAGTTTCAGTAGTAGGCGATATATCAGGAACTGAGGGCTCACTTGCTCGAGTGGTGTCAGTTTTGGCAAGAAAAAATTCACTTACAAGGACCATAGATGATCATGCAAATGATGAAAGAGTTATTGTGGCAAATGTCGATCAGATGGCCATCGTAATTGCTACTACTAACCCCCAACCGCGAGAAGGTTTTGTCGATCGAGCATTAGTAGTTGCATATGACCAAGGAATTGAGCCAATCATAATTATGACTAAACAGGATCTTGCTAATGGTGATGAATTTTTGGAAACCTACAAAGATCTTGATATTAAGATTTTTAAGATTGATAAATCATCAGATTTGGAAAAATTGCAGAAAGCTTTAATCAACAAAATTACTGTCCTAATTGGTCACTCAGGTGTTGGTAAATCCACGCTAGTTAACAACCTATTAGTAAGTTCGAAAAATAAATCAGTTGCTGCTGGTGATGATTCTAAGCATCGTGCTACTGGTGATGTTAATGAGGTAACTGGTAGGGGTCGCCACACATCTTCTAGTGCAATTGCACTTCCACTTTCTTCTTCATTTGATGGTGACAATTTTGGTTGGATTATTGATACCCCTGGTGTTAGATCATTTGGAATCGCTCATATTCAGCCGTCAAGAGTTATTTCAGCATTTCCTGAATTTACTAAAGCAATTTCACACTGCCCAAAAAACTGCTCACACAATGAAGCCACCTGTGCATTAAATGATTGGCCAGGCTTCACAAGTCAAAATAAGGCAAGACTTGAGAGTTTGCGCAGAGTTTTATCAGTTGAATAGAAAAAGAGTACTCTGACCACTATGAGTTCAGTCATTACGCAAAATGAGATTAAAAGTCGACAGATAGATCTTCATCTCACTGGTATGACCTGTTCTTCATGTGTAAGTACTATTGAAAGTGCTCTAAATAAAGTACCAGGTGTTAAAGGTGTGGTTAATCTTGCGATGGAATCAGCGCACGTAATTGCGCCAACAAATATCTCAGAACAAGATTTAATTACAGCAGTTAGTAAGGTTGGATATAAGGCAAGTGCCTTTAAGGGTGAGCGTGAATCATTTGAAAAATCTAATCGTCTTGGAGTTAGAGTCTTCCTAACCCTACTTTTGACCGCCCCAGTGATCCTAATTTCTATGTTTCATAGTTGGCATGAACAAATAGATAAGCAACTTAGTAATTCACTTGATCAAGTAAATAACTTATTTAATAACTTTGGAATTTCTTTAGTTATTGGATACCCGATAGCCCCCATTACAACCTGGCTATTAATCGGATTATCGGTTCCTGTTGTAATTATTCTTGCATGGCCAATTCACCGAGCTGCAGTTAAAAACCTTAAGAATCCAACTATGGACACACTCGTATCCCTTGGGTCATTAATTGCACTTGGTTGGAGTATTTACTCAGCCGCAACATATCAAGTAGATAGCAAAGTGATGCCATTAATTTATGTTGAGGTTTCCTCTGTAGTGGTTTTATTTGTAATGTTAGGTCGTTACCTTGAATACCGTGCAAAACAAAAAGCTAAATCGGCTCTATCACACCTGTTTAAATTAGCTGCTACTCAGGTACAAGTTAAAAGATCTGACCGAAATGAAATGATTCCGATAGATCAATTGCTAGTTGGTGATATTTTTATAGTAAAGCCTGGAGAAGTTATTGCAACTGATGGGCAGGTTATCTCGGGCTTTAGCACAATTAATAACGCTTTTTTAACTGGTGAGGTCATGCCAGTTGAAATTTCAGTTAATAGTTTGGTTTATGCAGGAGCTATTAATAATAATGGTAACTTAGTTGTTAAAGCCCTGCGAATAGGATCTGATACTGAATTAGCAAGAATTACCAGAATGGTTTTGGCAGCTCAAATAGAAAAGGCACCTGCACAGCAATTAGCAGATCGTATAAGTAGAGTTTTTGTTCCAGTTGTATTAATCCTTGCAATTGCTACTTTCTTAACCTGGTACATAACAGGGACAGAGATTGCACTTTCAATTACGACTGCAGTTTCGGTACTGGTCATAGCCTGCCCATGTGCTCTTGGCTTAGCCACTCCAATTGCGCTGTTAGTTGCCTCTGGTAAAGCAGCAAAATCTGGCATAGTAATTAGATCACCTAGGTCCATAGAAAAAGTAGTTGGTATAACTGATGCGGTTTTTGATAAAACTGGGACGATCACAAGTGGGCAAATGGTTTTACATGAGATGGTTTTAATTAATAACCCTCTAACTACGCCCGCTACTGCCATAGCAGCTTCTGAATTAATGAGTTATGCATTAACCCTTGAGAGCATGGATTCACATCCAATCGCCTCTGCAATTGCTAATTCACTTTCAAGACAAGGCGTAACTACATTTACCGCAACGGAGTTTGAACATACACCTGGGTCTGGCGTTGCCGCTCGTGTGCAATCCTTAAACTCATCTGAGGCTAAAGCAGTTCTAATCGGCTCACCACTTTCAATCTCACGTAGTACGACTGAATTTTCGCCTGTATTAACTAAAGCCATTGAATCAGCTATATCTCGAGCAAATTCAGTTGCAGTTCTAGCAATTGATGGCTTGGCTTATGGTGTATTTGAAGTTGGCGATCGGGTAAAGCCTGAGGCTAAAGCTGCAATTGATAAATTACACTCATCTAGCATTAATACTTGGCTGGTCACTGGTGATAGTGAATCTGCTGCTATCTCTATTGGCTCTGAAGTTGGCATACCAATTGATCATATATTCGCATCAGCTTCTCCATTAGACAAGCTTGAATTTGTAAAAAATCTTCAAGAAAATGGAAAAGTATTGATGATTGGTGATGGCATAAATGATGCCGCTGCTATTGCAAAAGCAGATTTGAGTATTGCAATTGGATCTGGAACTGACACTGCAATCGCTGCTGCCGATATCACACTAATCAGGCCGTCTCTACTAGCAGCATTAGATGCTATGGCGATCTCTAAAAAGACTGTTCGAATTATTAAATCAAACCTAGGTTGGGCATTTTTATATAATTTAGTTGGTATTCCAATTGCCGCTAGCGGAAATCTTTCGCCAATGTATGCAGCAGCAGCTATGTCAGCATCTTCGTTATTTGTTGTTTTAAACAGTTTACGTATTAAATAAATTTGGTAGCGGGGGCAGGATTTGAACCTACGACCTCTGGGTTATGAGCCCAGCGAGCTACCGAGCTGCTCCACCCCGCGTCGGTGATTAAATCTTAGAGCAGTATGGCAATTAACCCAAATGGGTTGAATTAATTATCTGTTTTGCGCGGAAACTAATGCAGCGATTGCTGCTTTAACTCTGGCTCTAGCTCTATCTTCAGCCGCACCATCTAAACGCTTTTGCGCAGCCTCTAACTCAGTAAATGCTGATTGTAATGATGCAATTGCTGATCTAATTTCTTGACTGCTACCTGTTTTATCAGATGTTGGTGTATCAAATTGATTATTCGCAGCAGTAGTTCCTGCACTTCCACCAAAGACTTGGTCTAATGCACCTTGCAAGGTTTCGCTGAATCCAATTTGATCACCAAATGAGACTAAAACTTTTTGTAGAAGTGGATAGGCAGCGGTATTACCGGTTGCTCTTACATAAACTGGCTGGACATATAAAAGTCCCTTACCAACTGGCAATGTGAGAAGATTACCCAGAACTACATCAGCTCCTCCTTGGCGAAGAAGTGAGAGGGAGGTTGCAACCTCTGGTTTGGCCTCAAAGTTTGAGGAAACTTGAGATGGACCAGCAATGTTTGTAGAGCGAGGCAACTGCAAAACTGTAATTTTTCCATAATCATCCCTGGCATCAGAGTTGACAACTGCAAGAGCTGTTAAGTTTTCCCGTCCACCACGCGGAACAAATGGCGTGTATAAAGAGAAGGTTGGTTTCTTTTGGCCAGGTATCTGCATTGTTAAGTAATAAGGAGGCTGGGTTCCTGCGTTTGATCCAAAACTCGATGGATCAAGTGGCACACGCCAAAAGTCTTGGCCACCATAAAATGCATCAGCAGTCTTGACATGGTAGGCACTTAAAATATCGCGCTGCACCTTAAACATATCTTCTGGGTATCTAATGTGTGAAAGTAGGTCTGGGGAGATTTCACTCTTTGGTTTAACGCTATTTGGGAACGCTTTGCTCCATGTGGCTAGCACTGGATCTTTCTCATCCCACTGATACAGGGATACGGTGCCATCGTAGGCATCTACTGTGGCTTTTACCGAGTTTCGAATGTAGTTCACATCTCGGTTAGCTAATGTGAAAACGGCATTTGATCTGACCGCAAGTGCATCTGCGGTATTAGCTAAATTTACTTTTCGAGAGTTTGGATAGCCAGCGCTCGTCGTATAACCATCAATGATCCACATAATCTTTCCATCAACAATTGCAGGGTATGGATCGCCATCTAAAATGAGCCAAGGAGCAACTTTTGCTACTCGAACTCGAGGATTGCGATCAAATAAAATCTTTGACTCTGAATTTATTAGATTAGACAACAGAATTCTTTGCTCCTGATACTTAATTGCAAATAGCAAGCGTGTGAAAACAGATCCCATTGGAACTCCACCTTTGCCGGTATAGGTGTAGTTTTTTTGACCATTAGCAGATTTATCATCTGGATAATCAAGCTCTACTGGATCACTTGCAGCCGGACCACCGATAATTGAGTAATCAGGGACATTCTCGCCAAAATAAACTCGTGGCTCAAACTCACCCAATCCTTTTGTGGGTGGGATGTCACCAACTGTGAAGGATGGTTTTCCATCTGCATCCACTGCATTTCCATAAGCGCCAACTAATCCGAATCCGTGGGTATAGACAAGGTGATCATTAATCCAATTTCGAGATGGATTGCCGTTAATATTTAACTCACGAACTGAAACCACCATATCTCGTTCTTTACCATTAATTACATAACGATCGATATCTAGTGAGTCAGCAAAACTATAGTAAGGCTTAATTTGTTGAAGTTGTCTAAAGGTTGATGACAAAACATTTGGATCCATCAAGCGGATATTGGCAATAGTTGCAGCGTCATTTGCTAGCTGACCAGCTGCAGTAGATACGGTGGCTTGATAATCAATTACTTCAACATTATCTATGCCGTAAGCAAGCCGAGTTGCATCAATATTTTTTTGGATAAAAGGGGCTTCTTTAGTTGACTCAGATGGTTTAACTTGGAATTGCTGAATCGCAGCTGGATATACACCAGCAATTAAAACTGAGGCAATGACCATAAGCGCTACACCAGCTGTAGGTAGTAGCCATGATTTACGAATTATGTTGGCAAAAAATAGCAATGAACATACTGCTGCAATTGCTGTCAGAATTGATTTAGCAGGTAACAATGCATTTACATCGGTGTAGGTAAGACCAGTAATTAATCTGCCCTCTTTTAAAGTTAATGCATAGCGATCAAACCAATAAGCAACGGACTTAAGTGATACAAGAAGCCCAAGTAAAATTGAGAGCTGAACTCTGGCGGTAACGGTAGTTCGATCTTCTTTAACCTGAGTACGAATACCGCCATATATATAGTGAACCGCTGCAGCGGCAAGAATTGCTAAAATAATCGTTGAGATTCCCCAACTGATTAGTGATTGCCACATCGGTAGTTTGAAAGCGAAAAATGAAATATCTTTACCAAATTGTGGATCAACTACGCCAAACTCTGTTGCATTTCTAAATAGCAACCACTCTTGCCAGAGCCTAGTTGATGAACTTCCTGCAAAATAAAAAAGGACTAAAAATATTCCAATCCCAACAAATTTTCGCACGGGCTCTAGTTGTGCGCGGTAGCGCTCTAAATTATCTGCTTCAACTGCAACTGGTACGTACATTGGCCGACGGCGAAAAGCGATGTAAATATTTGCCGTAATAAAGGCTGCAGTTACTAATCCAAAACCGATAAATAAATATGCCTTAGTAAGTAAGGTTGTTTGCCAAACATTTACAAAATCAACAGATCGAAACCAAAGTAAATCAGCATAGAAACCACTAAGTGATATTAAAACGCTAGCCAAAATAAAAAGAACTACAAAAGTAATAGTCAGCGGACTGATTCGCCGGCGGCCACCACCTCGGTTTGTAAAAGGATTTGGAAAATTACCGCCAAAGCCTGAGCCACCAAATGGGTTGTTATTTCTATTAAAACCACCACCACCAAAGCCGGAAGAACTCATGCGCAGATCTTATCTATTATTTAAAAGTATCCAAACAGCTTGGATACTTAGCGCCTTCAGGCAGTTTTAGTATGGATATGGCCTCATTAAGTGTGGCGACAGGCACAATTTTCATCACCTTTTTATCAATACTACTAACCACCTTTTCCTCATCACTAATCTCGCTACAGTTTTCAATTGGAGTTAAAAACAACTCAACCCCAGCTTTTTTCGCTCCAATAATTTTCTCAGTAATTCCTCCGATTGGGCCAACTCTGCCATCGGTAGTAATCGTTCCAGTGCCAGCGATATTTCGATAACGGACTAAATCTTGCGACGTTAATTTGTCAACAATACCGAGAGCAAAAATTAATCCACCACTGGATCCACCAGTCTCTGCTAATTTAATTTTTACATCAAATGGGAAATCAAATTCAGACTGGATGTTAATACCAATAAATGCTGATCCATCTTCTCTAGCAGATAGTTTTATTACTCGACTAATTATCTCATTGCTATCTCTTAATACCTTTATCGAAATCAAATCTCCTGGCTTTTTTTGATCTAAATAATCCACAATCTGTGCTGAAGAGTTATAGTTTTTATTATTAACTGAAATAATTTGATCCCCTGCTTGCAGGTTGTCAACAGCATTACTTTTCTTATTTACGTCAACGATCATTAACTTGGCTTTATTTTTAAAACCTAAGAAATCAAGTGCGGCAGCAGTGGCATTTATTTGTGACCCAGACATTTCATCAGCGCCAATTTTGACAGACTCTGCAGCACTTTCACCCTCAGGGTAAACCTGCACCCGGGGTAGTACTACTCGGTTTTTATCTATCCAGCCATATAAAATATCAAAACCGGTTATATAAGAATCTGGGTCAGTAACTAATACTGAAGTAACAGATAATTGACCAGTAGTGGGATAAACCTTAGTGCCTGAAATAGTAATAGCTGAACCTAAAAT
>JAQCGQ010000144.1 GCA_027730465.1 Actinomycetota bacterium
AGTGCTCATTGAATTTACACCAATTGCCCGAGCAAAATCATTACCAGCGCCGGAAGGTATTACTCCCAGTGGTAGTCCCGTCTGCGCAAGTAATTGCAAGCATAGATTTACCAGCCCGTCTCCCCCAACAGCTATCACCCTGCTGTATTTGTTAGTTAACAAACTCAGTTTTAACTGTTCTATAGTTTTTTCACTGCTATCCTCATGAATAATTGTGAATTTTAGGTCAGCCTGATTCAGTAAAATAGATAAATCATTTACCAGTGTTAGCGCCTTACCTTTACCAGCATGTGGGTTTAAAACAAGTAACCACATTTTAGATTTCTTCAGGTTTAGCAATTGGTGATGCATTTGTACTCAAATTGGTCTTCTTGACTCTCCGCTTGTCAATCATTAATCCAAATAAGCCACTCGCAAAATAAAGAAGACAAAGTGGAATCGCAAGCAAGATCATAGTTATTGGGTCAGGTGTTGGGGTAAATATCGCAGTAAAAAGAAAACACATAAATACTGCCACACGCCATGGTTTTAGTATGGATTTACCAGATAAAACTCCCAATAAATTTAGGGCAACTAAAAACAAAGGAAGCACAAAAGCAATGCCGAAAATCAAAATTAGACGAAGCACGAAGTCTAAATACTCATCAAAGCGCACAAGATTACCAAGATTATTTGGTGTAAAGCCCAGCAGAACATCTACTGCATGGGGCAATATCAAATAAGCTAGATAGGAACCAGTAGCAAAAAGTGGTGTTGCTACAGATGCAAAAAATATTGTTACTCTTCGTTCTTTTTTGTGTAGTGCTGGAGTAATAAATGCCCAAAGTTGATAAATCCAAACTGGTGCGGCCAAGATAAACCCAGATAAAAGTCCAATTTTTACCTGTAAGTTAAAAGGACCCAATATTCCATTTACATAAAGATCACCACATTGACCACCTTGAGGTGTAGCAGAACTTCCCAATTCACAGAATGGTAGTGTCAGCAATCTGATTATTGGCTGATAAAAAACCCATCCAATGATTGCAGCTATAACGACAGCTAATGAAGACCTAATTAATCGATTGCGAAACTCGCGAATATGATCAAGCAGTGGCATTTTGCCGCCACGGCGATTACTCATGAAACTTATCTATCAGAGTATGGGTCTGTTTTTTTGTCTCCATTAGAATCATCTTTATTCATCTCCTGGACTTCACTCTTAAAGATGCGCAGTGATCTACCTAAAGATCTCGCTGAATCTGGAAGACGTTTTGCTCCAAAGAGCACTAGGAAAACAACTGCTAAAACAAGTAGGTGCCATGGCTTGAGTGCGTTCATACCGAAATCCTACCCTAGATTGGTTTTATTGCCTGGTATGAGGCTAATAGTGCGGTCGCTAATTGAGATACCTCCTGGGCTAATGAAGTTGGTGAAATCACCTTAATTCCTGGCGAATTGCTGAGAATACTGCGCTTGAGCCACTCTAAATTACTCAATTTTAAATGAACTCTAAAACACTTATCTTGCTCGTCAGTAGCCGTAATAATCGATGAGTTACGCTCGATAAAATTAATATGCGCTTTATTAACATCTAGTGTAACTTCTACAATAGAATTAGGCTCATTTATTACTTCATTACTAATCTCATTACCAATTTCACATCTTTTAATTAGCTCAACTTTGAAAACTCGATCGGCTTTAGCAGTTAAATCAAGAGCTGAAAGATAGAGATTTCCATTCATAAAATATAAACTGTGTGGAATTACTGTTCTATCGCTAACATCATCCTTAACTAATGAGAGATACTGAAGATTTAAACTTTTTTGATCAGTTATTGCTTTCGATATCACTTCTACAAAGGATGAATTACTACTACTTGGTGCAAAAACTACAGAGTTACTGCTACCGAGCTTACTTATTTTTTCAGAAAGTACTTTAATTTTACTAAGTCGGGTCGGATCAGAATTGCTTAGCTCACTTAATATCTGTAAGCCCAGTGCTATTACCACTAGTTCACTTTTAGTAAAGCGTCTTGGCTTATCAAGAACTTGAGGATTAATTATCGAAACTACTCCATCTTCAAAGATTAGATCAATTAATTCATATGGAGTATAACCGGGCAAGCCGCACATAAATATTAGCTGTAAATCACTTTCGATTTGCTTCTCTGAAACGGAAAATTGCTTAGCTAATCTGCCAATAGACACTCCGGGATTTTCTAAAATATATGGGATCAAATCCATAGTCCGCAAGGCGCGATTGGCCGCATTATCAACCATGAGTTAGTTCCTTAAGTCGTGAAGTAATTTCATCGCAAAGATTGGAAGGCTTAATTGCTACTACATTTAGGCCAAACCACAATATAGTTTCAATAATCTCTTGCTCATATACATAAGGTATCGACATTAGGTCCCATTCCTCATCCATATTCTCGGTTGGGTACTTACTACGTAATGCATGTGCTTGCTCTTTTCTTACAAGCACCTTCGCCTGCATTTCTTTTTCCAAACGAGATTTCAATAAAAATTCAGTTAAATTAAACTTGGCAGGTTTTTTAAATGTTCCTGGCTTGCCTTCTTTAATAAATTTTCCTTCAATGCGCATTAACTTGAACGACTTTATGTCATCGCCCTCGCGTGCTACTAGGTACCAAAACCCATCTCGAGTATATAAACCGAACGGTTCTGCTGTTCGATTTTTACCCTTATAGCCAAATTTAACTTTTTGCTCCATATCAACAGCTTCAAAAGCCGATGAAAGCATTGCAGAATCATCGCTATCTCTGACCGCTGGAGTGTTCACAGCATTACTTTCAATGGGACCGCTTAAAGACTTAATTTTAAGTAGTGCGCCCCTGGAATCATGTTCAAGTGCTGAGTCATGCCATAAATT
>JAQCGQ010000145.1 GCA_027730465.1 Actinomycetota bacterium
ATCACCGCACTATCGATAAGGTCTCTGAGAGATTTTTAGGTAAATCAAAGATTGGCACCACCGGGCGCGGCATCGGACCGGCATATGCTGACAAGATAAATCGCATAGGTATTCGTGTGCAGGATCTATTTGATCCCTCTATTTTAAAACAAAAAATTGAGGCAGCACTTCATGATAAAAATCAGATCTTAATTAAGGTTTTTAATCGTAAAGGAATTATCGTGGAAGAGGTTTTATCTGAGTATCTTGGTTATGCCGATATTTTAAAGCCTTATGTAGCAGATACTGCTTTGTTACTCGATGATGCGCTTAAAGCTGGCAAGAATGTATTACTTGAAGGAAGCCAAGGAACATTATTAGATGTTGATCATGGTACTTATCCTTTTGTAACATCCTCTAATCCAACTGCAGGTGGAGCATCTACTGGATCAGGAATTGGTCCAACAAAGATCACTCGCGTAATTGGAATCCTTAAGGCATACACAACCCGCGTTGGATCAGGCCCATTTCCAACTGAGTTACTTGACGCAGATGGTGAAGCACTTAGAAAAATTGGTGGTGAGGTTGGTACTACCACTGGGCGTAACCGGCGCTGTGGTTGGTTTGACGCACCAACTGCAAGGTATGCCGTTCGCATTAATGGTTTAACTGATTTCTTCTTAACAAAATTAGATGTCTTAACAGGCTGGGAGAAGATTCCAGTTTGTGTGGCGTATGAGGTAGATGGGGTAAGAGTTGAGGAGCTACCAGCATCCCAAACAGATTTTCATCATGCCAAACCAATCTATGAGTACTTGCCTGGCTGGAGTGAGGATATTTCAAAGGCTAAATCAATTAATGATCTGCCAAAAAACGCTAAAGCCTACGTAGAGTATTTAGAAAAAATATCAGGTGCGCCGATATCTGCAATTGGTGTTGGACCAGGAAGAGATGAGACAATTGTGGTTAGGGACCTAATCAAATGAGTATCACGCCAAATGTTTTAGCTACAAGGTATGCAACTGACGAGATGGTGGCGATCTTTGATCCAACTAATAAAATCATTGCAGAGCGTAAGTTTTGGATCACAATATTAAAACTACAGAAAAAATCTGGCCTACCAATCACAGATGCTGATATCTCATCTTATGAAAAGGTTATAGATAAGGTTGATTTATCATCGATTGAAAAACGCGAGAAGATAACTCGCCATGATGTTAAGGCCCGAATTGAGGAGTTTAATTCTCTAGCAGGAGCAGAAAAGATTCATATTGGTTTAACTAGTAGGGATTTAACTGAAAACATAGAGCTAATTCAAATACGTGATGGTTTGAATTTAATTAGAAAAAGAAGCTTAGAGACATTGTTTTTACTTGAGAAAAATATAGCTAAATATGAAAAAACTTATATGGTGGGCAGAAGCCATAATGTGGCAGCACAAGTAACAACGCTAGGTAAAAGATTTGCTACGTGCGGTGAAGAGTTACTTTATTCATTAACCGCTCTTACTGAGTTAATTACTCGCCTGCCACTTCGAGGACTTAAAGGACCAGTTGGCACTGGCCAAGATGGAATCTCATCCCTTGGCTCTGTAAAAGATTTAACAAAGATGGAAGAGGCTATTGCTAGCGAGTTTGGTTTTGAAAATACTTTAACAAGTGTTGGCCAGATCTACCCAAGGTCAATTGATTTTGAAGTTGTATCTAAGTTATTACAGATCGCATCGGCTCTATCATCATTTGCAACATCAATCAGATTAATGGCAGGCAGTGGTTTAGTTAGTGAAGGATTTAAGCAAGGACAAGTTGGATCTTCCGCAATGCCACATAAAATGAATTCAAGATCATCTGAGCGAATAAATGGCATGATGGTTCTACTTCGTGGTTACACAACCATGGCAGCAGATCTAGCAGGTGATCAATGGAATGAAGGTGATGTCTCTTGTTCTGTAGTTAGAAGAGTTGTTATCCCAGATGCTTTCTATGTTACAGATGGCTTATTGCATACCTTTATGACCATACTTACTGAGTTTGGTATTTTTGAAGAAAATATCAATAAAGAATTATCTGAGCAGTTACCATTTTTAGCTACAACTCAGATATTAATGGCATGTGTTAAGGCTGGAATGGGTAGAGAGGTGGCTCATGAAATGATCAAAAAACATGCCACTACAAATACTGCTAGTAACTTCTTTACTGCATTAACTAGTGAGAAAGATTTTCCGCTTTCCCTCACTCAACTAAACGATCTAATTAAAAACCCAGCTGATTTTGCTGGAAGCGCCCTTGAGCAATCGCAAAAAGTAGGCGAATCAATTAAGAAAGTAACAAAGGGTGAGGTAAGTAAGGTTGATCTGCAACCTTTGATCTAGCGCTGTGTTCACAGTTAGATTGTGCGTAAAAACAAAATATTCACAGTAAAAACTATATATTTTGGTGGTCAAAGCGTAGGCAGTAATCGATACCCTTTTATCCACAGACCAAGCTGGTCTTAGCCACTTTTAGACCCCGGCAAAGTGGGGTATGGTAGGAGCCATATCAATCACCAAAAGTGATTTTTCAGCACACAAATATGATTCATAAGGAGATGAATAAAATGGTTAAGAGCTCAAGTAAATTAAAGAGTGCAGTACTAGCAACTACCCTAGGCCTTTTCTTGGCCACTACCTCCTTTGTTACCACCTCAAATGCTGCCACCGTTAAAAATGGTGTTGCTTGCAAAAAAGCAGGGCTAAAGTCCAAGGTGGGTAAGAAAAATTATGTCTGTGGCAAAAACCCATATGTAAAACCAACCAAATTAACCTGGATGCTAAAAACCTGTAAGCAGGCCGGAAGCCTTCTAGCTCAAGCTAGAGAGGCAGAAGAGATGATGCTTTCGCAAGCAAC
>JAQCGQ010000146.1 GCA_027730465.1 Actinomycetota bacterium
AGGACAGCGCAGGAAAGATATTACAAAAGAAGAAGGAATGAATTATGTTGTGGACTCAATTAATGCCTGCCTTCCAGTTGCAAAGGATTTAGGGATAATTTTAATTATCGAAAATCATTACAAAGATGATTTTTGGACTGAGCCTGAGTTCGCACAGATGATGGATGTCTTTGTAGATTTAGTAAGCCGGATTGATTCACCATACTTTGGAGTTAATTTTGATCCATCAAATGCAATCGCGGCGGGTGAAGAGCCATTGGAACTACTAGAGAAGGTGAAGCACAAAGTATTAACTATGCACGCCTCTGATCGTTATCTTGCCAACGGCACCATCGAAGATCTACGTAAGGCAGAGGGTGGCAGTGCTGGCTATGTTTCATTTTTCAAACATGGCGTGATTGGAAAAGGATTAAATGATTATGATGCGATATTTAAGACATTAAAAGATGTTGGCTTTGATAGTTGGATATCAATTGAAGATGGCGTAGATGGCATGGAGCAGATGCATCAAAGTGTAGATTTCTTAAGGGAAAAAATTAAAAAGTATTGGCCTAATTACCAGCCACGATAATATTATTTAAAGTTTTATTATTAGCAAGTAAATTAAGTTGCGACTCAATTAAGCTTCGAGCTCTTCTTTCAAATGCCGTGGTGTTACCACCCACATGTGGTGAGATCAAAACTCCTTTCGCTTTCCATAATGGGTGATCTTTTGGCAGTGGCTCAGGATCAGTGACATCAAGGGCGGCGGCAATTCGGCCAGAGTTTAACTCCTTGATTAGCGCACCAGTTTCTACTACTCCTCCTCTGGCAACATTTACCAATAGGGCGCCATCCTTCATTAACGCCAAACGTCGGGCGTCAAATAAATGTTTACTTTCTTTAGTAAGTGGCAATATCAAGATCACTACATCTAGCGATGGCAAATGCTTATCTAGATCTGTGATTGCAATTGTATTATCACGCCCGCTTTGAGTGAAGCCAACAACTTCAACAGCAAAACCAGCTAACATTTTGGCAATCGTGGCACCAATTGAACCAAAGCCGATGATGCCAATCTTACGGTCGTTAAGAGATTTAAAAGTTCCACTAATCCATTCAGATTTATCTTGATTACGAATAAAATCTGGAAATCCTCTTAAGGATGCAATAGCTAAGCCAATTGCTAGCTCTGCGGTGGAATCATTGTGAATAGTTTTGCCATTGCACAATGTCATGCCAGGGCGGATATATTCAATAGCATCGTCATAACCTGCATTTGGAACCTGCAATATCTTTAAGTTTGGCATCTGTTTGGTTAATTCAAGTGCTGGCTTGCCCCCCATATACCAAGGAACATAAAAGGTAACTTTGGAAAAATCACCACTATCAATTGGTGTAGTAGCTGGTGATAAACGTTTAAAAGTAGCGGGTACATTTAAGTCATTCCACTCTGTCCAAACTACATGATCACTCATTATTTAATCCGCTCGTTAATATCTTCTGGCGTAAGTGCCACTTGATTTACTAATGTGCCAATCTGATCAACAGTAATTGTTACTACATCATTAGGCAGCAATGAAATATCTAGGGGCGGCACAATTCCAGTACCAGTTGAAAGAATTACACCTACTGGAAAATGTTGACATTTAAATAGATAATCAATTAGATCATCAAAGGAACGATTTAATGATTTAAGTGAGGTTTGTGCCTGCCAGATTATTGAGCCACCTCTTTCAATCTTTGCGTAAATATCCAATTTGTCATGGTCAACAATTTCCCAAATCGGCCGAATCATAGGACCAAGTGCGTTGGAGCCGTAGTAAATCTTTGCTTGTGAAAGATAAAGTGGATTTTCACCTTCAATATTCCTAGAGGTCACATCATTACAAATACTCATACCAATTAACTCGCCAAACTTATTTATAACAATTGCCACCTCTGGCTCTGGTACTGAGGTTTTCGCATCCTCTCGGATACCAATCTGTCCTTCATGACCGACAGTTCTACGTGCGGTAGCTTTGAAGAATAATTCAGGTCGATCTGCTTCATAAACTAATTGGTAAACATCTGGAATATCACTCTCTTCTTTCCTAGCATCCCGAGAGCGCTGATAAGTAACGCCTGCTCCCCAAACTTCAGTATCTACTGCAACTGGTGCTACTAATTTGCCTTTCACCTCTTTAGTGCCGGAAATTTCATAAAGCTTTCGAAAGGCGGGTAGGTGCAGCGCTAAGGCGTCAGATAATGTATTTATACTTTCAATTTCAAAGTACTTACCATTGATTTCTTTTACTAGGTGATATGGCTGGGTTGGGGTAGTGATTACTGCCAGATGACTCATTGATTAAACTTCAATTCTATTAACTAGACCAGAATCCTCAAGTGCATCCCAAATCGCTAACGGAATCTCTCGATCAAAATCTGCGATATTTGAGGTTAATTCTTTAACTGTACGAGAGCCAGTCAATACCGAGGTAACGGCTGGATGCCGAAGTGGAAACTGAATTGCAGCTGCTGTAAGTGGTGTATGAAGATCTGCCAAAAGTTGTTTTATCTGCTGCGCTTTTTTAATTAACTCATCACTTGCTGGAGCGTAATCAAAGGTTGCACCCGCTACTGGGTTGGCCAAAATACCTGAGTTGTATACCCCGCCAATAATAACTGCAGTATTTTTCTTTTTGCACTCTTTAAATAACTGCACCTGCGCTGATTGATCAAGCAGTGAGAATCTGCCGGCAATTAAAATGATATCTAAATCCATTTCTTTTACAGCTTTGATGGATGGTGCACAGTAATTCATACCAACACCGATTCCTTTTAATACACCTTGCGAGCGCAATTCATCTAACACCCCATATGATTTTTCAATCGCCTCACCAA
>JAQCGQ010000147.1 GCA_027730465.1 Actinomycetota bacterium
TTGAGGTAACTGATAATAAAGCATTGGCTTTAACTCAAACGATTATTTTAATGGTGGCAATATCCTATGTAATTGTTGGAGTTGGCCCTAGAACTCTTGGTAAACAAAATGTGCTCTCTTGGTCAAAGCCAGCTATTATCACTGCAGATTTGCTTTCAAAATTACTTGGCCCGCTTACTAATTTATTAATTACAGTAGGAAACGCAATCACACCAGGTAAAGGTTTTAAATCTGGGCCATTTTCAACTGAGGCTGAATTTCGAGACTTAGTAGACCAAGCAAGTGAAAGTGGATTTGTCGAAGAATCTGAGAGAGAAATGATCCATTCTGTTTTTGATCTTGGCGAGACGATGGTTAGAGAGTTAATGGTTCCAAGAACTGAAATGGTTTGGATTGAATCTGGAAAGAATTTAAGACAAGGCCTATCCCTTGCACTACGTTCTGGCTTTACCAGAATTCCGGTGATTTCAGAGAATCTAGATAATGTCGTAGGTATTGCTTATGTTAAGGACTTAGCTCGGCGTGTTCATGAAAATCATGACGCAGAACAGAGTGAAAATGTTGAAGAACATTTACGTAAAGCAACATATGTACCAGAAACTAAAACTGCAGATGAACTATTAAAGCAAATGCAGCGCGATCAAATCCATATGGCTATTGTGGTTGATGAATATGGTGGAACTGCTGGCTTAATAACAATTGAAGATATTTTAGAAGAGATCGTAGGTGAAATTGCTGATGAATATGATGAGGATGAAGCTGAGGAAGTTGAATGGATAGATAAAGAAAAAGCTCGCATTTCTGCGAGATTACATGTTGAAGATTTTGCCGAGAAATTTGAAACAAGTTTCACAGCGGAAGAAATAGAAGATGTTGACACTATTGGTGGTTTAATTGCTAAACACCTTGGTCGTGTACCAATTCCTGGTAGCACAATAACTGTTCCCGGCTGGAAACTAACAGCAGAGCGACCAGTTGGTAGGCGCCATAGAATCGCAACAGTATTAGTTGAAAAAATTGCGGAAACGAGTCAGTCAACAGATCAGTTGTAAGATGCTCTAATGCGGATAATTAGATTCTCAGCTCCAGAAAAGCTTGGGGTAGGAACTGATCCATTATTCGGGGTATTAAATGATCAAGATGCAATATTGGTTTTACGTGGAGATCCAATTTATTCCGGCATTGTTCCAGCAGAGAAAAGTTTAAAACTAAGTGATGTTAAGTTACTTGCACCAGTCATACCCCGTAGCAAAGTAGTTTGTATTGGTAAAAACTACGCGGATCATGCCGCTGAAATGGATTCAGAAGTTCCAAGTGAACCCATAATTTTTATTAAGCCAAATACATCAGTTATCGGACCAAATGAGGTAATAATCTGGCCAAGAATGAGTGAGCGGGTTGATTATGAAGCAGAACTTGCAATAGTAATTGGGCGTATTTGTAAGGAAGTTCCAGCATCAAAAGCAAAAGATGTTATTTATGGCTACACACTGGCAAATGATGTCACTGCTAGAGATCTTCAAAAGAAGGATGGGCAGTGGAGTAGAGCTAAGGGGTTTGACACTTTTTGCCCACTTGGACCTTGGATTGAAACAGATTTTAATCCAGGAGATCAAAAAATAACTTCCACATTAAATGGTGAGGTAAAGCAGTCCTCTATGCTTTCAGAGATGATATTTAAGGTCCCTCAAATAGTTGAGTTTGTGACAAATGTAATGACACTACTTCCTGGAGATGTAATTCTTACTGGCACTCCTGCTGGTATTGGCCCTATGCCATCAGGGGCATCAATTACTGTGGCAATTGAAGGTTTGGGCGCACTCACTAATAAGGTCTCTTCCCGTGGCTAGTAATTCAGAAGTGCGTGTGCGATTTGCACCTTCACCGACTGGTGATTTGCATGTTGGCAACATAAGAACCGCCTTATTTGATTGGGCATATGCAAGACATACTGGTGGGAAATTAATTTTTCGAATTGAGGACACTGATAAAGAGCGTGTAACAGATGAATATATTCAAGCCGCAATTCAAAGTTTAAAATGGCTTGGATTAGATTGGGATGAAGGACCTGAAGTAGGGGGTGAGTATGGTCCTTATCTGCAATCAGAAAGATTAGATATTTATAACCAGTGGTCACAAAAGTTTTTAGATCAAGGTGATGCTTACTATTGCTACTGCAGCTCTGAAGAGTTAGAGGAGCGCAGGCAGGTGCAAATGAAGAATAATAAAGCACCTGGCTATGACGGTAAATGCCGAGATTTATCTAATGCACAAATTGAGCAATATAAATCTGCTGGCCGCAAACCAGTTGTGCGTATGCGTATGCCAAAAGGTGAGACAATTTTTAATGATCTAATTCGTGGTGAGGTTAAATTCGAGCATGAATTTGTTCCAGATTTTGTATTAGCGCGTGCAGATGGATCACCACTTTATACACTTGCGGTAGCAGTTGATGATGTTTTAATGAAAATAACTCATGTGTTGCGGGGAGAGGATTTACTTTCATCTACTCCAAGGCAAATTAGAGTTTATCAAGCAATGGGCATTACTCCAGCGCAATATCCATTATTTGCCCATCTACCATTTGTGATGGGACAAGATAATGCAAAGTTATCAAAGCGAAATGGTGAGGTATCAATTAATTGGTATCGCGAGCAAGGCTATTTACCTGAAGCAATTTGTAACTATTTAGCCCTTCTTGGTTGGTCACCTGGAGATGATAAAGAAAATATCTCTATGACTGAATTAGTTCAGTTATTTACCATTGAGAGGGTTAATAGCAGCCCAGCTAGATTTGATACGAAAAAACTTGAGGCAATTAATGGCGATAAAATTCGAGCACTCAC
>JAQCGQ010000148.1 GCA_027730465.1 Actinomycetota bacterium
TTTTTATAATATAAGCGGAAGGTGCGTAATATTCTGTGCGTATAAGCTCTAATTTTTTCTCTTTAACAAATCGATCAACCGCATTGCTCTCGGTCCATTCATTTATGCCGTATTCATCAAAAATCATTGCACCGTTTTTCACGATTCTCGGCCAGAGCTCATTTAGGCAAAAATAGGTTGGTTCTTCGGTGTCTAGATCAAAATTTGCAATAGAAATTCTAAAGCCTGGATTTTTAGCCAAATATTTTGGAATTGTTTCAAAAACGTCACCTTCAATTAAATCAAAATTTTGAAAGTTCATCTGGTTTAGCACACCCATCAAAGTTGCACCATAACCACTTGGGTCAAAATTACGATTTACAAATAAGCTATCCATCATATTGGCGTCAGACGTCTTAATGCTTTCAATTAACGCTTTATGATTGAAGAAATCAAAACCTATAACTCTTCTGGTGCTTTGAATTGACCTGCATACCTTTAGCCAACCCGCAATACCTGAGCCCTTAAAGACTCCTAGTTCTACAATCTCTCCAGGTACCTTGTGGGTAAGCTCAAGAAAAAAAAATTTTGAAGCTAGCTTGTTAAAAACTTTAGAATCATTAGAGAAAATAAATTTATTATAAGCATCATAAAAATCTTGAGTTTGTAAATCGTGTATAAACCCTTTTTTCCCCATTTTACAATTATATAGTAGAAATGAATTTTGGGCACACCAGTAGATTTAAACATTATTTAATGATCTAAAGCCTAGATCCTACCCAAAATTCTGAGCTTAGTTTAAAAATTTAGTCGCCACTCAATAGTCATAGTTCGGTTTAATAAAATTAGAATGGGGCATTCACAAATCTAAAAAAGCACAATTAGACATTGAATTGATCTTCATATACTGAAATTAGGGTAACTGGATGAGAAAATAACACTATTATGAGGGTGCGCCCGCAGGGATTCGAACCCCGAACCTTCTGATCCGTAGCTTGACGATAAATAGGAGCTTTTACTGGTGTAAAACTCTGATTTATCATCTAAATTTACTAACTGTGCTTACGCCCAGTCAGTAAATCACTTGCTCTATCCGTTGTCCTTCAGGAGTAAGTATTACAGATTAGAAAATAAATTAATAGAGGTAATTTACCAACCCCACCTTGCTTAATTTCTGCCCATTCCTAGTAATACACCCTAACTAGAAATATCTCCTAAATTAAAAAGCTCGCACTGGCCGTACAAAAAAGATACCGCTCTTCTCGAGGTCGTCCTGGCTGCCACTGCCGAAGTTCTGGCCCCGTGCGATGTTTTCTTCGCTGCTATCGCGAGCATACTCAGTCGAGGACCAGTAGCGGTTATCCACGAATCCTGTTGCACTAGACCCTGAATTTGAAGTGCCACCCGTACAAACTGTAGTTAAAGTTGTCAAAGCATCCCCAGTAATACCTCTTTGCCATTTACACATCTGATTGAGCTCATCTCTAGATGGCAGGTACCAATCAGTTAAGCCGTTGCCCCGATAAGCCCTGGCTGCTACTGCGGCAGAACTAGCTGCCACATTGCCAGTTTGAGCAACAATTGCATCTGAGTTTTGATATCCAGTTCCGATAGCAGTTTGAATTGCACCAGGAGCCGGGACAGTAGTTGTTCGGTTGTTGTTTACATTCGTTGCCCAGCTGAGAGATGGATCTGCACCAGTATTCCACCCAGATGGTGCTGCCTGAAGGTATGTGCAGGTCGTTACAAGAGTTGGACCACAGGCAAATGGTGTTGGTGCGACATAAAAGATTATGCCGCCGCCAGGACCTGCTTGGCCAACAGTATAAACAACTGCTGTCACCGTTAACCTAAATGTTTGTGTTGCACTTCCTGACGCGTTAGTTGCAGTGATTGTGTAATTCGTAGCGGCAGCAACAGTATTTGGTGTGCCAGTTAGTGCACCAGTTGTTGTATTAAAGCTCATTCCAGGTGGAGTGGCATTAATAGCAAAGCTTGCAATAGCACCGCCTGTTGAATTAATTGTAAAACCGGTTGCTGCGGTATTAACAGTTCGAGTTTCAGTAGCGGATGAGAGGGTGAAGGCGGGTGCGGCAATCGGCGGGGTGGTTGGCGCAGGTGTTGGTAATTGGATTGGTTTTGGATTACCCCAATCTGCTGGCAGATTAGATAATAAATCCATTAAATTACTCAAAGGCGAATACTCAACCGCCGCTGAGCTAATCATCTTTCCTTTATTTGTCTTAACTGAGACTGAGAAGTTATAGGCTGCTTTTGGATTTAGGTTTTTTACCTTAGTGGTAATTAAGCCGGTTGCTTTGGTTTTGATAACCTTTTTAATGTTTTTTGGCGCGATAGCAACCACATTTTGAGCTTTACTATTTTGTGGCGCAGCTACTGGCAGCTCAATGGCTGCGTTAATCACATAGTATGAGATTAACTTTTTTGGAAGATTTGAGTCAAATAAGATCTCAACTGAGGAGCTTGAAACCTCCATAATAGAGATAATCCCGATGGAGTTAGGCGCAGTATTTGCTATGGTGGTGGGGTATAGAAGATTTGATAATGAAAGTACTGCAACTAGTAGATGGCGCAGTTTAGTATTCAATTATCACACCTAATTTTTGATTAGTAGTAGATCAATTCTTCATTAGAGGTAAGCCTAATAGTTAATGGCACTTGATATCAAGATGGATAGGTATTACTGGTGAGCCCACAGGGATTCGAACCCCACCTTGTTTAATTTTGCTTCACTCCTATTAATACACCCTAACTAGAAATATCTCCTAAAGTGA
>JAQCGQ010000004.1 GCA_027730465.1 Actinomycetota bacterium
TAAAGCCAATGCTTTATTATTGGTTACCTCAATAAATGCAGCTGCAACTAAAACAGTGGCAGTCAATTCGCAACTCTTTCTTACCAGTAATAAAACATTTAGATATCTGGCAGGATTTTCAGTGAATCTGGAAAACTTATTTGCATACTTAGGCTTTATATCGACAATTTGTTCAATTAGTAATCTTGATAAGGATGTAAGTGCTGATTCGCTGCCAGCTAAAAACCCAGCAAAAACTAGCAACATAACAACTGAGAATAAAGTAGCTAAACTCATACTTTCATCCGCCACTGATTAAGAAAGTCTTCTTGAAGTTTAAACATTACTTCTTCATCTAATATTTCTTGATGGTCATAGCCAAGTAGATGCAGTACTCCGTGCACTGTAAGAAGCTCAAGTTCTTTTTCTAAAGACTGCTTATCATTTTTTTCTGCAAATGCTGGGCAAAGAACAATATCGCCAATTATGCCAGGGCCATTAGATGCCGAATTTGGTTTCATCTCATCCATCGGAAAAGATAAGACATCAGTTGGGCCAGGTAGATTCATCCATTTCACATGTAACTCGGATATTTCTTCTTCAGTTACTAATCTAATTGCTAACTCAGAGTCTGGGTGTATACCTAATTTATTTAATGCAAACTCAGCAACAGACTTAATGCCTATTTCATTACACTTAACATGTGAATTATTCTCTAATTCTATTTTCATAGGTATTTGCTCAAAATTCTGAGCTAATTAACGATCACCTTTTCCGCTTCGAATAGGAAAAGTTGATTTTGAAATATTCTCATCCCAATTTCCGTATGCGGTCACAATATCTCCAACTAAACGGTTGCGAACAACATCTTCAGCATTTAAATACATGAAAGCTATATCGTCAACGTCTTTTAGAATATCTTGAACAATTTTTAAACCAGACTGTGAGTTATTAGGTAAGTCAACCTGAGTTATATCTCCAGTAACAACCATTCTTGAACCAAAACCTAGTCTAGTTAAGAACATTTTCATCTGTTCAGCAGTCGTGTTTTGTGCTTCATCTAAAATAATAAAAGCATCATTAAGGGTGCGGCCTCTCATATACGCAAGAGGTGCTACCTCAATTACCCCAGAATTCATTAGTCTAGGGATAGCATCCTGGTCAATCATGTCGTGTAGTGCATCAAATAATGGACGTAGATATGGATCGATTTTTTCATGAAGTGTTCCTGGAAGAAACCCTAATCTTTCCCCAGCCTCAACTGCTGGCCTAGTTAAAATTATTCTATTCACTTGCTTAGATTGCAAAGATTGTATTGCTTTTGCCATCGCTAGATAAGTTTTGCCGGAACCTGCTGGGCCAATTCCAAAAGTAACTTTATTGGTGTCAATCGCGTCGACATATTTCTTTTGATTAGCAGTCTTTGGGCGAATAATTTTACCACGATTACTCAAAATATTAAGTGAAAGAACTTCAGCTGGGTGCTCTGCTGGATCTTGTTTAATCATTCCAATTGATCTACGGACCATATCTGTATTTAAGTTTTGACCACTACGCAGAATCGCAATTAATTCTTCAACTAAGCTCTCAAATTGCTTAGCAACTTCAATCTCCCCTTTTACATAGATTTCATTACCACGAACTGTAATTGAGAGTTGAGAAAATTCATTTTCTAAAATTCTAAGATAAGAGTCACTTGGACCGACAAGTGCGACCATAGCAAACGCGGTCGGAACTTTAATTACGATTGGCTCCATTAATCGAATTGTATATTTAACCTGGTGGCCAAGCGAATGATCTGCCACCTAATAGGTGTAAGTGAGCGTGAAAGACTGACTGTCCTGCCTCTAAACCAGTGTTTGCAACGGTCCGATAGCTTTTTAAACCTAGTTCATGAGCAATCTCACCCGCTACTTCAAAAATCTGACCAGCTAAGTCAGCATCAGTATTGGCAACCTCTGCCATATTCTCAAAGTGCTTATTTGGAATTATTAATACGTGTGTTGGAGCTTGAGGTGTAATATCTTTAAAGGCAGTAATCAATTCTGTTTTTTTGACAACAGTAGCTGGAATATTTCCACTAACAATTTTACAAAATAAGCACTCCACAACTACCACCGCCCTAACTTAGTTTGAATTGACGCAAGAGCGGCAAATCCAGCATGTGCTGAGCGCAACACTGGCTCACCTAACCGAACTAGATTTCCACCTTTAGTTTTAAAAATTTCAAGCTCGCCCTCTGCAATTCCACCCTCAGGCCCAATTATTAGATAAATAGTTGATGCACTCTGTGAAATATTTAGGTCTGAGAGTTTTTGATCAGCACTCTCATGAAAAACTACAATACAAACATTTACTGCCATCTGCTCAATAATTTGTTTTGTGCTCATTACTTTCTCTAATTTAGGTAGGTTTACTCTTCGAGATTGCTTACTCGCTTCTTTAATAGAAGTACTCCACTTATCGTAAGAGTTAGATTGCCATTTACTAATACGATCTGCTTGCCAAGGAATTATTCGATCTACACCAGCTACAGTAATTAGCTCTAACATTTCTTTATTACGATCAGATTTAGTCATCGCCTGTACAAGGACTAATTCAGGTTTTTTAATTCTCTCAATACCATTTGAAGTTACTGTTATTTTTAGACTTTTCTTACCAACTTCAGAGATTGGTCCGGAGACCCAACTGCCTTCGCCATCTGAAATTTTAATCTCTTCACCAATTCTAAGGCGCATAACTTTGATTGCATGATGAGCTTCATCATTATCAAGTGCTTGCGTCTTACTACCACTTAATTCATCAACAAAAAATAAGGAAAGCACTAGCGGAAAGCATTTCTTATTTTACTGAAGAAACCCTCGTCCTGGCTTTTGTGAATCGATACCTTCCCTAGCTCATCATTTCTAGATTGTGCAAATTTTCTTAGCAAATCACTCTGCTCTTTATTTAATTTACTTGGGATTGTTACCTCAATATGAACAATTAGATCCCCTCTTCCGGAGCCGCGTAGTTTAGTTACACCAAGACCACGCAGTGATACGGTAGATCCGCTTTGAGTTCCTTCATGTATTTCCACACTTTGTTTACCGTCTAATGTATCAATCTCTACCGTAGTCCCAAGTGCTGCAGATGCCATTGGTATCGCAACTGATATATGTAAATTATTATTTTCTCGAACTAAAAATTCATGAGCTAATTCAACTATTTCAACATACAAATCGCCCGCTGGTCCACCACCTGGACCAACTTCACCCTGCCCACTTAGTTGAATGCGATTACCGGTTTCAACTCCTGCTGGAATTTTTATAGGAATACTCTTACGAGAGCGAACTCGACCATCACCGGCACACTCACTACATGGGTCTGAAATAATTGAGCCAAAACCTTGGCAACTGTTGCATGGTCTACTTGTCATGACCTGACCTAAAATTGATCGAGCAACTTGCTGAGTCTCTCCTCTGCCTTTACAAATATCACATGTTCGTGGTCTTGAATTATTAGCGCAACCTGTTCCTGTACATTTGGTACAAGAAACAGCAGTTTCAACATTTAACTCTCGCTCACAACCAAATGTCGCATCTTTAAGATCAACTTCAACTCTAATCAAAGCATCTTGTCCTGCCCGTGTTCTTGGCCGAGGACCGCGTTGTTGCCCACCACCAAAAAATGCATCCATAATGTCGCCAAAACCAAAGCCAGCATTACCAAAGCCATTTCCACCTACATCATAGTTTTGTCTTTTATCAGGATCACTTAAGACTTCATATGCTGCAGTAATCTCCTTAAATTTCTCTGACATTTTTGGGTCTGGATTAACATCTGGATGATAACTACGAGCTAACTTACGATAAGCCTTTTTTATGTCATCAAAACTTGCATCTCTTCCAACACCGAGAGTTTCGTATAAATCAGCCATTCTTTATTTGTTCTCCGTTAGAAATCTACCAACATAATTAGCAACGGCATTTACTGCTGTAATTGATGCGGCGTAATCCATACGAGTTGGTCCTAAAATTCCTAGGGCTCCAATATTTGCATATCCAACCGAGACTAAGCTTGTTTTACGCAAACTCTTCTCGCTCTGCTCATCCCCAATTTGAACTCTGACTGAAGAATCTGTACCAGATAATAATCTAAGCAATACCACCTGCTCCTCTAATGCCTCCAAAATTGGATGGATACTACTTGATAAATCTTGATTAGCACGAGCTAAATTTGAAGTTCCAGCAAGGACAACTTTCTCCTCCGGGTGCTCTATTGCCATCTCGATTAGAGTTGCAATTATTACTATTACATTTGATTTATCACTACCTCTATAAGTACTAGCAAGTGAATCTAATTTAGTTGCAACATTTGCCAGTGACTGCGTTGCTATAGCTAAATTTAATTTATTGTGTAGATCAGAAAGGGCACTTTCATTGATATCAAATGGTAGTTCAACCATTCTTTGTTCAACTCTGCCAGTATCTGTAATTAAAACAATCATCACTCGATTTGGATTGAGTAGTACTAATTCAATATGCCTTACTTTTGCTTTTATAAGTGATGGATACTGAACTACTGCAACTTGTTTTGTAACTTGTGCTAAGAGACGAACCGTACGACTAATTACATCATCTAAGTCACTAGCACCATCTAAGAAATTCTCAATAGCTTTGCGCTCCGCATTTGAAAGTGGCTTAATTTGATCAAGCTGGTCCACAAATACTCGATAACCTTTATTGGTAGGGATGCGTCCAGCGCTTGTGTGTGGTTGAGTAATTAATCCAGCATCTTCTAATACTGCCATCTCGTTTCGAATAGTTGCAGGAGAAATTCCAAGTCCAGCACGAGATGCGATTGTTTTGGAACCAACAGGTTCCTCTGTTGCTACATACTCATCAACTATTGCTTTTAATATCTCAAGTTGCCTACTGGCCATTGCACTACTCATAAGCCAACGCTACTACAACAGTATTTCTCGGACGATACGATCGGTAATGAGACGCCCATCTAGGGTCAAAGTTGCTCGACCCCTATTCCAATTTTCTTGATCAAGATGGCCGCTATTTACATAATCGGTTAATTCCAAAATTTGCTGATTATTTAATGTGTTCTTTGCTACTCCCTGGGGCAATCTAATTGAAAGCATCAATCTTTCACTTTCTATCTGCGAACCTTCTAATACTTCAGAGTTTAAAATTACTGTTTCATTAGCCTGAATTTTTTGTTTATATAAATTTGGATGCTTAACATTCCAAAACCTTTTCCCATTTATATGAGAATGAGCGCCTGGGCCCGCTCCCCACCAATTATGACCTAGCCAATAAGCTAAATTGTGTTTACTTTGTGAATTTGGTTTAGCCCAATTACTTAATTCATACCAATTGAAACCAGCTGCTGTGAAAGCTTGATCTGCCATTATGTACTTCTCAGCAGTTAAGTCATCATCTGGCTTTGCAATCTCACCACGCTTAATTTGGGCTGCAAGTTTTGTACCGTCTTCAACAATTAGAGCATATGCTGAAATATGAGAAATAGGTAGCGCTAGCGCTGAATCAATTGATTGCTGCCAATCTTTCTTGCTCTCACCCGGTGTGCCATAAATTAAATCCACTGAGATCTCTTCAAAGCCAACTTCCTTAGCCCACTTAGTTACCTGCGGTAAATTTTCTGGATTATGGGTTCTATCAAGTGTTTTTAAAACATGTAAAACTGAGGATTGCATTCCAAATGAAATTCGATTTACGCCAGCATCAAAAAATTGCTTGAGCTTTTCTTTTGTAACAGTATCAGGATTAGTCTCAAGAGTTATTTCTGCAATTTGCTCTAGTTTAAATTGCTCACTAATGGCAGTAATTACTCGCTTGATGTCAGATGCTTCCATCAGAGAAGGGGTACCACCACCAAAAAATATTGATGGAACTACGGTACTTTCGCCAACTTGATTTCTTGCAAATTCTATTTCTTTAACTAATAGATCAATATAAGAATTAGATATTTGCGCCAAACCTTCAGTTAGCTGCAGCTCAGCAGGTGTATAAGTATTAAAATCACAGTAACCACACCGTTTGACGCAATATGGGATGTGAATATAAAAGGCTAGGTTCACTTACTTCTTCTTTTCACTCGCTTTATCCGAATCAGTTGTAAGTGCAGCAATAAATGCCTCTTGTGGTACCTCAACTCTTCCCACCATCTTCATTCGCTTCTTACCCTCTTTTTGCTTCTCAAGTAACTTACGCTTTCGAGTTATATCTCCACCGTAGCATTTGGCTAAAACATCTTTGCGAATTGCTCTTATGTTTTCCCGTGCAATAATTTTCGCACCAATCGCTGCTTGAATAGGTACTTCAAACTGCTGCCGGGGAATTAATTCATGTAACTTACCGGTCATTGATACTCCATAGGCATAGGCTTTATCACGGTGAACAATTTGGCTAAATGCATCAACTTTTTCACCTTGTAATAAAATATCTACTTTTACTAAATCACCAGCTTCTTCACCAATTGGCTCATAATCTAAGGATGCATAACCACGTGTACGAGATTTAAGTTGGTCAAAGAAATCAAAGACTATCTCAGCAAGTGGCAGGGTATATCGAATTTCAATTCGATCTTCAGATAAGTAATCCATCCCTTTTTGTACACCACGGCGCTGCTGGCATAACTCCATAATTGTGCCGATAAATTCACTAGGGGCCAGAATAGTTGCCTTAACAATTGGTTCTTGTACTTCAGCAATTTTTCCATCCGGATACTCAGATGGATTTGTAACAACTAATTTTTTGCCATCATCGAGTGTGACGTTATAGACCACACTGGGTGCAGTTGAAATTAAGGTTAAACCAGCCTCACGCTCTAATCTTTCTCTAACAATTTCCATATGAAGTAGGCCTAGAAAGCCACATCTAAATCCAAAACCTAATGCTGCTGACGATTCTGGCTCAAATACTAGAGCGGCATCATTTAACTGCAACTTATCTAGAGCCTCACGTAATATCGGATACTCGGCTCCATCTAATGGAAAAAGACCAGAAAATACCATTGGCTTAGGATCTTTATAGCCAGCAAGTGGCACAGTAGCAGGATTGTTGTATGTAGTAACTGTGTCACCAACTCGTGACTGTCGCACATCTTTTACACCAGTAATTAAATAGCCAACTTCACCAACTCCTAGGCCCTTACTCGCTAAGGGTTCTGGTGAGATAATTCCAACCTCTAGCATTTCATGTCGAACACCAGTTGAATACATCTGAATTTGATCACGTGGTGATAAATGGCCATCTATGACTCTGACATAAGTAACAACACCTCGGTATGAGTCATAAACTGAGTCAAAAATTAATGCTCTAGTTGGTGCTTTTGGATCACCCACTGGTGCTGGAATTTGCTTCGTAATTTGATCAAGTAAAACCTCTACCCCTTGTCCAGTTTTACCGGAAACACGCAAACAATCCTCTGGCTTGCAACCAATTAAATTAGCTAGCTCTTCAGCAAACTTATCTGGCTGAGCTGCTGGAAGATCAATTTTATTGAGCACAGGAATAATTGTTAGATTATTTTCCATAGCTAAGTAAAGATTAGCTAGGGTTTGTGCTTCAATTCCTTGAGCACAATCAACTAATAATACGGCGCCTTCACATGCAGCAAGGGAGCGTGAAACTTCGTATGTAAAATCAACATGGCCTGGCGTATCTATCATATTTAATATGTACTCTTGATTATCAAGTCCAGATCGCCACGGCAATCTAACTGCTTGACTTTTGATTGTGATACCACGCTCACGCTCAATATCCATTCGATCTAGATACTGTGCACGCATATTTCTATCTTCAACCACGCCAGTAATACCAAGCATTCGATCTGCCAGTGTTGATTTACCATGATCAATATGGGCGATGATGCAGAAATTTCTAATCTGCATGGGGTTTGTTGCAGCAGGTTGCGGTGCTTTAGCAATCGAGATGGCAGGCATTTATGCCTTAGATGTGACTAGAAAATTAACGAATGCCAGCTTTGTTGGCCAACTTGGCCATTGCTGACTTTTTATTTGCTGCGTTGTTAGCATGAATTACACCTTTTGATACAGCCATATCTAATGAACGAGAAGCATCGGTAAATTCACTCTTTATTTTCGCAGCATCACCAGATGTAACAGCATCACGGAATTTACGAATCGCAGTACGCAGTGCTGAGCGATATGCCTTGTTACGATCCTGCGCCTTGTTATTGGTACGAATACGTTTGATCTGGGACTTAATATTTGCCACTTAGGATTACCTTTTCTCGTTGTTTATCTTAAAACTAACTTTAAGAAGATCCGTAGGGTATCAGCGTATGGCGTCTGCGCTCAAACTGAGCGTGATTATCTGCTACTCCTTGCAGAACAAACCGTCATTATCGCCCGCTCTAAGGCATAGATGGGATCTGAGGCCGCCCCTTTGATATCGGCATCTGCATTAGCGATTGCGATAACGGCCTTAGTTAAACCAATCTCACTCCACCCTGTTAACTGGCGACGAGCTTTATCGATCTGCCATGGTGGTAGAGCCAGTATGGATGCTAATTCAAAAGACTTAGTACTACTTGATTGTCCAGAAACTTTTGCCAAAGTCCTAAGTGATGAAGCTATTGCGCTAACAATTAAAACTGGGTCGGTGCCAGTTGCAAGAGCATTACGTAAACTAATTAGCGCTATTGCCGTCTTGCCATCTAGTGCGGCGTCGGCAACATCAAATCCAGTACTTTCAACTCTCCCTTGCTGGTACGCCCTAACATCATCCTCATCAATAATTTTACTAAATGCTACATCCGAGGCTAGTTGTGAGCAAGCTGCACTTAACTCCTGAAGATCACTTCCGAGTGAATCTATTAAAGCTGATATGGCTTCAGTGCTGACTTTTCTTGATAATCTCTTAAATTCTGAGCGAATAAAATCAGACTTTTCACTATCTTTTTTTATTACTTCAACAACAATAATTTCTGCTTTTGCTTTTTTAATCTTATCTACAAGTGCTTTTCCTTTAACACCGCCCTTATGCCATAGTACTAAGGTTAAATTCTCATCCTGATTTTCTAAATAATCACTAATTTCATCACTACAATCAGATGTTAAATCTTGTATCTCCTTAATTACTACTACGCGTGCGTCAGCAAATAATGATGGTGCGAGATTGTCTGTAATAACGCCACTTTCAATTTCATCGGCTGATAAAGTTACTACTTGAGCACCAGGCTTAGAAGTAACAATTTCTGAGATAGCTCTATCAGCTAACAAACCTTCAGCACCCTGAACTAAAACTAACCCCACCTAATTCGCCACCATTCTTTGCCGGTAACCCTGATCTTATTACGATTTTAGCTACTGAATAAGCATCTGAATTTTTTGAGCCAACGCTCCACCAACCATTGCATGAATCTTTGTTCCTTCAGGTAAATACTCCTCAGAGATAATCTCCCCCTGCTCATGAACTGCGCTAACTAAATCTCCTCTACTAAATGGAATCACCGCATTAATCTCTACTTTTGGCTTTGGTAGAGCTGCTTCAATCGCCTTAACTAAAGTATCAACACCATATCCAGTTCTAGCTGAGATTGCATAAGCATTAGTTTCACTACGCAGCAGATTCATAAGTACTTCGGGGGCAGATACATCTGCCTTATTAATAGCGATGATCTCCATAATTTCACCACCGCCTATCTCATTAATTACCTGCCTGACTGCTCGCAGTTGCTCTTGCGGATCAGGGTGAGAGCCATCAACAACATGCACAATCAAATCAGATTCTGAAACCTCTTCTAGTGTTGATTTAAATGCCTCTACTAATTGATGAGGAAGATGTCTGACAAAACCTACAGTATCAACAAGTGTATAGATACGGCCATCAGCACTTTGAGTTTTTCTAACAGTTGGATCTAATGTAGCAAATAGTGCATTTTCAACTAATACATCTGCACCTGTTAATCTATTTAGTAGTGAGGATTTTCCAGCATTTGTATAACCAGCGATAGCAACAGAGGGAATATTATTTCTTCTGCGCTCATTTCGCTTAATATCACGAGAAATTTTCATCTCTTTAATCTCACGCCTCAGCTTTGACATTTTGTCATTAATTCTTCGTCGATCAGTTTCGATCTTTGTTTCACCTGGCCCTCGACCACCAATTCCACCAGCCTGACGTGAAAGTGATTCACCCCAACCACGAAGTCGTGGCAACATGTATGACATCTGAGCTAATTCAACTTGTGCCTTACCTTCTCTACTCTTTGCATGTTGAGCAAAAATATCTAATATCAGAGCTGTTCTATCAATTACTTTGACCTTAACTTTTTGTTCAAGAGTTCTTAGTTGAGCAGGTGATAACTCACCATCACAAACAACTGTGTCTGCTCCAGTTGCAACAACGGCTTCTCTAACCTCTTTAACCTTGCCAAGTCCGATAAATGTTGCTGAATCTGGTTTATCCCGGCGCTGAATTAATGCCTCCATAACTTGTGAGCCAGCAGTTTCAGCAAGTGCTGCTAACTCTTTAAGTGAGTTCTCTGCATCTAGTGCACTACCTTGTGTCCACACACCGACTAAAACAACTTTTTCAAGGCGAAGTTGGCGATACTCAGCATCAGAAACATCTTGTAACTCAGTAGATAATCCACTAACCCTTCGAAGAGCTTGACGATCTTGAAGATCTTGATTTGAACTTACTGGACTCTCATTTAGTTCATAATCTGCAACCGCTTGTGCATTTTCTCTAATTAAAGTATCAATATCAATTTCAAGTGAATCCTCTTTATCAAACTTTGAATCGCTCACAAATACTTATCCAATTCAATATCTCTTACCAGCTCAGCTGGACCAATTAAAGTCGCATTACTATGGGCATCAAGATCAACAATTAATTGCCCACCTGGTGGGTTAATAACCCATTTACTTGGAAGTTTTTTATTTTTCTTAATACTTGCAGCAAAAGCAACCGCACATGTGCCAGTTCCACATGATTGGGTTTCACCTACACCTCGCTCAAAGACTCTCATTTTGATCTCATCATTATCTAAAAACTGTACAAATTCCACGTTTACTCCATCTAGATATTGATCAGTTGGTGAAACGATTGGTGCGTTCTTTAGATCCCCTACTGAAGTTAAATCATCAGTAAATACCACAGCATGTGGGTTACCTACATTAATGTTAAATCCTTGATACTTATTTGAATTTACTTCAACAATTATTTCACCTGGAATTTGTGAAACTTGGCCCATATTCACTGAAATATCACCTTGTTCTGGCACAGCTAAATACTTTTTCCCGTCTCTAGTATCAATTGCATAGATACCACTCTTTTGATGTTTTCGCTCAGTTAAATACCTTGCCATTACTCTGATGCCGTTACCACACATCTCAGCCTGGGAGCCATCAGCATTTGAATAATCCATAAACCAGCTGCCATCTTTTTTTACAATTTTTATAAAGCCATCACTACCAACGCCGGTTTTGCGATCACAAATTCTTTTAATTTGTTCTTCTGAGAATTTCAACTGATCTGTTTCATCAAAGACCAACACAAAATCATTGTGTGTGCCATGACCGTAGGTAGCTTTAACCATTAATTAATACTAGCCAAGAGTTTTTCTAGCCGTATCTGCATTGAATCCGGAGCCAACCATTTAATCCGATCATCTCTAGAAAACCAGGTCTCTTGCCTGCGGGCATAAGCCCTGGTGACTCGCTTAGTTTCCTCTTTTGCAAAAGCTTCATCACTTTCCCCATTCAAATAATTCATTATTTGGCTATAGCCAAGTGCTTTTTTAGCAGTTGTTGCTTGTTCTAAACCTTGTGTCATAAGTAGTGAGACTTCCCTTGCAAAACCTTTTGCCCACATATCCTCCACTCGTTGGTCAATTTTTTCATCCAAATTATTGCGATCAAGGACTAAACCAAATTGTTTGGCATTTGGATATTTACTACTTTCTTGCCTAGGTAAGTTGGCAGTAAATGGCTTACCAGTTAATTCAATTACTTCAAGTGCTCTAATTACTCTTCGAATATTCTCTTTGGGTATAGCTAGTGCTGCTGCTGGATCTAATTTTGCAAGTTTGTCATGCATTATTTCATTTCCTAATTGATCAGCCTGCTCAGTTAATTTATCCCGAATCTGTGGATTTGTATCTGGAAAATTTAGATCATCTAAAACAGCTTTAATATAAAGGCCAGTACCGCCAACTACAACAACAGATTTACCTAAACTAATTAATTGATCAATTTTCTCTCTAGCCATTTGTTGATACCAGGAGACATTTGCCTCTTCGGTGATATCTAGGACATCAATTAAATGATGGCTGACACCATCTCGCTGAGCACTTGTTAATTTTGCTGTACCAATATCCATTCCTTTATACACCTGCATTGAATCAGCATTTATTATTTCAGCACCTATTTCTTTAGCAAGTGCTACTGCTAATTCACTTTTGCCTGTAGCAGTTGCACCACATATAACAGTTAAACTCATTTAGTATTACAGAGATTTCAGTGAGCTAAGAGTTGGAATTCCTAACAAAATCTTTTTATCACCAATATCTTCCATCCAAGATGCGTGGACATCGCCACCTTTGGTTTTTCTAACTGTTATCGGAGCACCAGCCACAATATGATTAGCAAAGCCTTGTGTTACTTTCACTTTAACTAAATCCCCAGGTCGGGCAGTATTTGCAGAATTATCAAAATGGGTAAGCCTAAAATCAGCACTTCGGCCATTCATGCGCTTTTGATCAAAATCATGCTTACCTTCATGACTTGAAACTAATAACTCAACAGTTTTACCGATCTGCTTCTCATTTTCACTCTTTGAAATCTCTTGTTGAATCTTATGTAATTGGTTATACCGATGCGCCATTACATCATCGGCTATTTGATCAGCCATTAAAGCAGCTGGTGTACCAGGACGTTTTGAGTACTGGAATGTGTAAGCTGCTGAAAATTTAGCTTGTTTAACAAGATCGATAGTTGCAGCAAAATCATCATTACTTTCACCTGGAAAACCAACAATTATGTCGGTGGTAAGCGCAGCATCAGGCATAGCCTTTCTAACTTTTTCAATAATTCCCAAATAACGATCAGCACGATAGGAACGGCGCATTGCTTGCAGAATTTTATCGCTACCAGATTGCAGTGGCATATGTAGGTGTGGCATAACATTTTTAGTTTGCGCCATTGCATCAATCACATCATCGGTAAAATCTCGTGGATGCGGTGACATAAATCTAACTCTTTCTAAACCTTGTACCTCACCGCATTGGCGTAGTAATTTTGCAAAGGCACCACGATCACCAAAATCCACTCCGTAAGCGTTCACATTTTGACCAAGTAAAGTTATTTCAACTACGCCAGCATCAACTAATGCCCGCACCTCATTCATGATTTCATGAGCTGGGCGATCCTTTTCTACTCCCCGTAATTGAGGCACTATGCAAAATGTGCAGGTGTTATTACAACCTACTGAAACAGATACCCATGCAGAAAAGGTAGAATCTCGCTTCACTGGCAGAGTTGAAGGAAAGTGTTCAAGTGATTCTTTTATTTCAACTTGTGATGCTTCCTCAATCCGAGCCCGCTCAAGCAGCATTGGAAGTGAGCCAATATTGTGTGTACCAAACACTACATCAACATATGGTGCGCGTTTAATAATGCTGTCTTTATCTTTTTGCGCCATGCAGCCACCTACTGCAATTTGAAAATTAGGATCGCTTTTCTTTCGTGGTGCTAAAAAGGAGAGATTTCCATATAGTTTATTATCAGCATTTTCTCTAACCGCACAGGTATTAAACACAACTAAATCTGGTTGAGTATTTGCTAATGCTTGGGTATAGCCAGCATCTAGTAGAAGTCCAGCAATTCGCTCAGAGTCATGGACATTCATCTGACATCCATAGGTTTCAACTACAAAGGTAGGCATCACCTAATTCTACTTGGCTAATTAACGCTGGTTAATTCCCGCATAATTCTTGCGCAAATACCATGCCCATATCCTTTGCGGGCCAAAAGTGATGAGATCCGGCGATAGATGACCTCTGAATCAAGATGAGAAATTGAGTTGTATTTTCGCTGTGCCAGTGTAAAAGCTTGGGCATACTCACTCTCATCATCTATTTCTTCAATGACTTCAGTGATTATGTCTTGGGAAACCCCTTTAGTGCGAAGTTCACCGGCAATAACTCGCTTACTTAATTTCTTTGCCCGCTGCCTAGATTCTGCCCATAATCTGGAAAACTCTAGATCATTTAATAAACCTTGTAGTTCAAGTGAATCTAAAACTGCATTAGCCGTATCAGATTCAACCCCACGCTTTAATAATTGTTTATATAACTCATCCCTACTCTTAGCGCGAGGTGCGAGTGCGAACAACGCAATCGACATCGCCTCTGAGTAGGGATCAGCTACAACAGCTTGAGATTTTTTCAAGGTGTTAGTTGTGAGTTAGTAATTAAAACTCAACATCAGCGGTTGCTTCATCTACTGCTGCTACTAAGGCAGGATCTACCTCAGCAGGCACATATGAAGTGCGGATCTTAGTTTCAATATCATTAGCAAGATCTGGATTATCAATTAAGAAGGCACGGGCATTTTCTTTGCCCTGACCTAGTTGATCACCCTCGTAGGTGAACCAGGCGCCAGATTTCTTAACAATTCCGACCTCGACACCCATATCAATTAATGACCCTTCACGGCTAATTCCAACACCGTAAATAATGTCAAACTCTGCTTGCTTAAATGGTGGCGCTACCTTGTTCTTAACGATCTTAACGCGAGTTCTATTACCAACCGCATCTTGACCATCTTTTAAGGTTTCAATTCTGCGAACATCTAAGCGAATTGAAGCGTAGAACTTAAGTGCTTTTCCACCAGTTGTTGTCTCAGGAGATCCAAAGAAAACACCGATCTTATCTCGCAACTGATTGATAAATATTGCAGTGGTATTTGATTGGTGCAGTGCACCAGTCATTTTACGAAGTGCTTGTGACATCAGGCGAGCTTGTAGACCCATATGTGAGTCACCCATTTCACCTTCAATTTCAGCCCTTGGTACTAAGGCTGCAACTGAGTCAACTACGACAATATCAATCGCACCTGATCTAACTAGCATGTCCATAATTTCAAGTGCTTGCTCACCAGTATCTGGTTGTGAAACTAGTAGCGCATCAATATCAACGCCAAGCTTCTTTGCATACTCTGGATCTAATGCATGTTCGGCATCAATAAAGGCTGCAATACCACCAGCTTTTTGGGCATTAGCAATTGCATGTAATGCAACTGTGGTTTTACCTGATGATTCTGGGCCATAGATTTCAACTACTCGACCACGTGGCAGGCCACCAACGCCGAGTGCGATATCTAATGCAACTGAGCCAGTTGGAATTACCTCCATAGCAACAGCTTTACGGTCTCCCATTTTCATTACCGATCCTTTACCGAACTGACGCTCGATTTGGGCAAGGGCGGTATCTAGGGATTTAGCACGATCACTAGATCGTTTATCTTCTTTTTTATCATCTTGTGGTTCTCTATTTGTAGAGGCCATAGTGATTTATTTCCTTTCATCTCCTTGACCAGCTATAGGGCTTTCATCTCCTAATGCGAGGTCATATGTTCAGTCCAGAAGGTACGGAAGATCACTGACGGCTGGCTGAGAGGCCAGCGGAACTGTGGAACCGCTCTGGTTGGGCAAGATAATTGTATCGAACAACTGTTCGAAAGGGTAAAAGAGGGCTAGGACACGCCGCTATCTGTATTTTTCAGCCATCGAAGGGTTATGCCTGACCACTGCCTTCCAGATCTCCTCCGGCTCCATCCCCAATTCAATTGCCGCATTCACACTTATCCCACCTAATTCGCTATGGATGATATCCCTGGCATAGGTGTCAGCATCTGGAAAGTAATTGTCTAATCGCGTGCGGAGTTCTGAGATTCTCATCTTTAATTAAAAAGAGAACTAGCCAATCGTTTTGACTGAGCTAAAGACTCCTCTTGGGTAATCGGGGAAGCAATCTGCCCAATTAACCACCTAAGAATCACACCACACGCGGCAGAATCTGCGCCAAAAACTTTAGCAATCCCTTGATGGACTAATACCCAGGTCGGGTGATTTGTAATGGTCACTAATTTTGCAATATCTAATGGGTCAGATTCAACTAACTTGCGCAGCGCTAAATCTTGAGAAATAGCATTTGATAGTAGCGCTAATGCCTCGTGCCGTGAACTAGCTCCCAGCGCTAATGCGGTAAGCCTAATTACTTCCGATTCAACTAAAGACTCCATCATCTCTGCTTTATCAGCAAATTGATTATAGATAGTTGCCTTAGATACTTGCGCAGTTAGTGCGATATCTGCAATATTTGATTGATAATTTCCAACTCTAGCAATAACTGATTTAGCGCCAGCTAATATTGCAACTCTTGATTTATTACTACTATCTCGTTGGCGGGCATAGGTAATAAGCGCCGACTCGGCAGACAACTTAAGCTGCGGTCTCTACCACTTGCAAAGTCGAAATTGTTAATACTGGGGATTCGTGGCTTTTAACCACAGTGGCAACATCAACTAAGATTGTGGAAAGTGATAGATCAAGGGCTGTACAAATTGCATTTAATAATTCACTAGAGGCCTCTTTGTGTCCGCGCTCTACCTCAGAAAGATAACCGAGAGAGACTCGAGCACTCTTTGCAACATCTCGCAGGGTGCGTTCTTGCTCAATGCGGGCAGCACGAAGGGTGCTACCTATGTGGGTGCGTAGAAGTATCACGGCTTAAGAATACGCTCTAAAGCTGATAATGCGCTGGCAATTGTGGCGTGGCGGATCACTTCACGCGTGCCAGGAAGAGAAAGAGCGACAGCGAAACTCTCTTTTTTGCTAGCTAC
>JAQCGQ010000149.1 GCA_027730465.1 Actinomycetota bacterium
CTTGTTGCAGCATTAATTCTAGGTAAAGCAGGCTTTGGTGATGCTGGTCTAATTTATCCATTAATAGTTCCAGCAATTGGAATCATCACTGCGATTTTAGGAATCTTCTTAACTAAATTACGTTCAACTGATAAGACTGCAATGAATGCGATTAATAGATCATTTTTCACTAGCGCAATAATTAGCGCAGTACTTGTTGGTTTTGCTACCTTTAAATATCTACCAAATTCACTAAAAAATATGTCGGGGTTATCTCTTGAAGCACAATCAGTAGATATTGATCCAAGACTTTTCTCACTAGGCGCAGTATTAATTGGTATTGCATTAGCCGCTGCTATTCAGGTGTTAACAGGATTCTTTACTGAAGTTGGTAAGAGACCGGTAAATGATGTTGCAGCCTCTTCAAAAACTGGCGCTGCTACTGTAATTCTTGCAGGTGTTTCAGTTGGCTTTGAATCAGCTGTTTACTCAGCGCTGCTAATTGCAACCTCTGTATTTGGTGCTTTCTTACTTGGCGGTGGATCAATTGTGTTATCACTATTTGCAGTTTCATTAGCAGGTACTGGATTACTGACAACTGTTGGCGTAATCGTTGCAATGGATACCTTTGGCCCAATCTCAGATAACGCTCAAGGAATTGCTGAGATGAGTGGTGACGTAAAAGGAGAAGGCGCAAAGATTCTTACATCACTTGACGCAGTTGGAAATACCACTAAAGCAATTACAAAAGGTATTGCAATTGCAACCGCAGTACTTGCTGCAACAGCTTTGTTTGGCGCATTTACTGATGCTATTAAAAACTCAGTACTTGAAAAAGGTTTAGTAGTTAAAGATCAGGTTCTTGAGTTCCAAGGCGTATTAGATGTGGCAGATCCAAGAAATCTTGTTGGATTAATCATTGGTGCAGCTGTTGTATTTATGTTCTCAGGTCTTGCAATTAACGCGGTATCAAGAGCAGCTGGCGCTGTTGTTGTTGAAGTACGCGCACAATTTAAGAAGTATCCAGGAATTATGACTGGCAAAGTTAAGCCAGAGTATGGCCGAGTAGTTGATATCTGCACACGTGATTCACTGCGCGAGCTTGCAACACCAGGATTACTGGCAGTAATGGCGCCAATTGCAGTTGGCTTTGGTTTAGGTGTTGGAGCACTCGGTGCCTATCTTGCTGGAGCTATTGGTACAGGAACTTTGATGGCGGTATTCCTATCTAACTCAGGTGGTGCGTGGGATAACGCTAAAAAGATGATTGAAGATGGCAAGTTTGGCGGCAAAGGCAGTGAGGCTCACAAAGCAACTGTGGTTGGTGACACTGTTGGTGATCCATTTAAAGACACAGCCGGTCCTGCGATTAATCCATTGATTAAGGTTATGAACTTAGTTGGCTTGTTGATAACACCAGCAATTGTTGGCTTTACCTTAGATAATAATGAGCAGATAAATATGGCAATTGCTTTGTTTGCAACTGCGGTAATTATTTTTGCACTTGTGCAAAATCGAAAACGCGCAACTGCAATCGGCTAGTTGTTTTATCTTCCCCATCTAAATTAAGAAGGAAATACTTTGGGCACAAAGTTAGTAATAGTTGAGTCCCCCGCTAAGGCGCGCAAAATTGGCTCCTTTTTGGGAGATGAGTATGTAGTTGAAGCATCAGTTGGCCACATTAGAGATCTACCTCAAAGAGCTGCTGATATTCCAAAAGAGTATATACAATTTGCTTGGGCAAAAGAGGGTGTGAATATTGAAGAAGATTTCGCGCCCCTTTATGTAATTAATCCAGATAAAAAAAGTAAAGTGGCAGAGCTAAAAGAGTTAATGAAGGACGCTGATGAGTTAATTCTGGCAACGGATGAGGACCGCGAGGGTGAAGCAATTGCTTGGCACTTAATTGAAGTTTTGCGTCCAAAGATTCCAGTTCGGCGAATGGTTTTCCATGAAATAACTAAAGATGCTATTCAAAAAGCAGCAAAGGAAACTCGAGATTTAGATTATCGATTAGTAGACGCGCAAGAAACACGAAGAGTATTAGATCGCCTTTATGGTTACAGGTTATCTCCGGTTTTATGGAAAAAAGTTATGCCAAGAATTTCAGCAGGCCGAGTGCAATCAGTTGCTACTAGGTTAATTGTTGAGCGAGAACGTGAACGTATGGCTTTTATTTCTTCCGCGTGGTGGGATTTAGCGGCAGCTTGTGCTCCTGGTTTTAGCGCAAGACTTTTGTCTTTAGATGGCAAAAGAGTTACCACAACTAATGATTTTGATTCAAACGGTGGTATTAAAGAAAAGTCTGCTTCAAATATTTTGTTATTAGATGAGGCAGCAGCTCGAGAGTTAGTTCAATCTCTTAATGGGCAGTCTTTAGTTGTTAAATCACTTGAGGAATCTCCTAGAACAGAGCGACCAAAGCCACCCTTTACAACATCTACTATGCAACAAGATGCTGGATCTCGTCTTGGTTGGGGTGCGCAGCTAACTATGCGAATAGCTCAACGTCTTTATGAAAATGGCTATATCACTTATATGCGAACAGACTCAGTAACACTTTCACTATCATCTATTACTGCTGCTAGATCATCTGCTCAATCTTTATATGGCAAAGAGTTTGTTCCAGATACACCAAGAGTTTATGAAGGTAAAACTAAAAATGCTCAAGAAGCACATGAGGCGATCAGACCAGCGGGTGAATCTTTTAGAACACCTTGTGAGTTAGCACCTGAACTATCTA
>JAQCGQ010000150.1 GCA_027730465.1 Actinomycetota bacterium
GCAAATAATTCCAAACCCGTTTGACTTAAATGGAAAATGGGCGTGGGCACAAGTTGGTGTGGCTGAGTTAGCTATGAAACAAGGTGACGGCCTGGCATTTGTTTTTGTTACTAATGGCGATGTAAAGTTCCCTGATTAGGAGTTAAAATGCAAAAAACTATATTTGAGCAAGAACCGATAATCGTCATGACTAAAACAACTTCAAGAATTAAATTAGCGATTTCAAAAGCATTTGCGTTAGCTCTGCATGTAGCAATACTTTTTGCTGGTACTAGCCTTGCAGAATATGGCTGGCGTTACTGGGGCGGGCACTACTAAAGCTATTAACGAACCTTTGATGGCACAAAAGGTAGATCTACAACATTAAATGAAGAATCTACTCCTCTAATATCAATTAGAACCTGATCTCCTTGAATAATTGCAGGATTAATTAATGCCAGTCCAATACCTTTTTTAAGGCCAGGAGAAAATGTTCCACTAGTTACCTCCCCAATAACTTTGCCAGTTATATCTTTAACCTGCATATCTTTTCGTGGAATGCCGCGATCAGTTGCCAGAATTGCCCTTAGTTTTAATTTAGTTCCAGTTTGCTTTTGCTCAAGCAATGTTTGCTTGCCCCTAAAGGATTCTTTTTGCCAACCAATTGCCCAACTAGCCGATGCTTGCACCGGTGATATCTCAAGTGAGAGTTCATGTCCATGTAGTGGATATCCCATCTCAGTTCGCAGAACATCTCGAGCTCCTAAGCCACACGGTGTGCCATTAAGTTGCTTAATAACTGTTATCAATCTGTCCCAAACTTTTTCAGTCTGCGACCATGTTGGAATAATTTCAAAGCCGAACTCACCGGTATAGCCAGTTCTACACAAAATAACTGAGCAATTATCTATTTTGGTATTAATAAACTCCATGTAATCAATTGAGCTTTTAATTCCAAGTATCTCTAGCGCTTGTGATGACTTAGGTCCTTGGAGCGCGATTACTCCATACTCATTATGCAGATTCTTAACTTCAACTGAACTAGGCGCTTGATCATTTAATATTTTAAAGACCGAACTGGTATTAGAGGCATTTGGTACTAAAAATAGATCAGTATCTGAGTTTCGATAAACAATAAGATCATCAACTACTCCACCATCTTCATTACATAATAAAGAGTATTGAGCTTGTCCGGCTTTAATTCTATTTAAATCATTGGTTAACATTTGATTTAAAAAATTAAGTGCACCATCTCCCTTAACAGAAATTTTACCGAGATGGGAAACATCAAATACTCCTACTTGCTGTCGCACTACTGAGTGCTCTGCAATAACTCCAGTGTTTGGATACTCAATTGGCATCAACCAACCACCAAAATCTGCCATCTTTGCATTTAACTGCAAATGCCTAGAAGCAAGAGGTGAATTATTCATTGGCCTAACCTACACTCCAGTGGTTAAATTTTAGTGAAGGTAGTATTTTCAATGATTATCATCTTTTAAAAGTATCCCTTAGGCTTACCCCCTAGCCAATACTCTGTCGTGATTAACCAAAAAATGGGAGTTTAGATGTTAAAGATTAAACTTACTGAGCGAGCAGATAGTGAAATCTTGGTGGTTGGGCTTGGATTAGTCGGCAAAAAATTACAAATCGAATCAACTGGCGCGCAAATAGATACTGCCGCCTTACTAACCACGCTAAATAGTATGGGCGCTAGTGGTGAGGTTGATGAAGTAATTAAATTACCTTCTAAATCAAATAAGTTAATTGTCTTTACTGGCCTTGGAAAAATTGAATCAAACTTTAGTCCAGAACTTCTACGTCGAGCAGCAGGAGCTGCTTCTCGACATCTGCTCGGTAATGACTCAGCAAGCTTTGCTCTGCCACATAAATCTGTTGCAGAGATAGCTGCAATTGCTGAAGGAGCCGCACTAGGTTCCTATGCATTTACAGAGTTTCGCGGCAGTAGCAAGGGGGCTCAAAAGAACCCACTTTCATCAATAACAGTTGTAACCCGCTTTGCGAATACTGTCCAAGCAAAAACTGCTGCAAGGCGTGCTGAAATTATTGCTGAACAAACTTTCCTTGTAAGAGATCTTATTAACACTCCACCATCATCTCTAACTCCTGATTCATTTTGTCTTCGAACCAAAAAATTAGCAGCAAAGTATGGAGTTAAAGTTGAAATACTTAATGATGCAGCACTCCGCAAAGGCGGCTACGGTGGAATTATTGGCGTAGGGCAAGGTTCAGCTAATCCCCCAAGACTTATTCACCTGACATATTCACCTGCCAAAGCCAAAAAGAGATTCGCCTTTGTTGGTAAAGGAATTACCTTTGACACTGGCGGTCTTGCACTTAAGCCAGCTAATGGCATGGAAGCAATGAAGGCAGATATGTCTGGAGCTGCAGCTGTGGTTGCAGCTATCTTTGCAATTGCGCAGTTAAAGCTTCCAATTGCTATTGATGCTTGGGCGCCTCTAGCTGAAAATATGGTTAGTGATACTGCTACTAGGCCAAGTGATGTAATTACTATTTATGGTGGCAAAACTGTTGAGGTATTAAACCCAGATGCCGAAGGCAGATTAGTTTTAGCTGATGCCCTAGTTAAAGCTGCTGAGGTCGGTAAGAAATCTGGTGGCCTAGATGGCATTATTGATGTTGCCACACTAACTGGCGCCCAAGTTGTTGCCCTCGGTAGTAGAACTTCTGCAGTTATGACAAATGATG
>JAQCGQ010000151.1 GCA_027730465.1 Actinomycetota bacterium
TTAGTTTCCTGCTTCCTACTTCGCACCGAAGATAATATGGAATCCATTGCTCGAGCTATTAACTCATCCCTTCAGTTATCAAAGCGTGGTGGTGGTGTGGCTCTTTCATTAACAAATATTCGTGAGAGCGGTGCCCCAATTAAGAAGATTGAGGGTCAATCCTCTGGTGTTATTCCAGTAATGAAGATGCTTGAAGATGCATTTAGTTATGCAAATCAATTAGGTGCTCGCCAAGGTGCTGGCGCAGTTTATTTAAATGTTCACCACCCAGATATTCTTAAATTCTTAGACACTAAGCGTGAGAATGCTGATGAGAAGGTTCGAATTAAGAGCTTAAGCCTTGGTGTGGTTATTCCTGATATCACTCTTGAATTAGCTAGAAATAATGAAGATATGTATCTCTTCTCTCCATATGATGTTGAGAGCGTTTATGGAGTGACAATGAGTGATATTTCAATTACTGAGAAGTATCAAGAAATGGTTGCTGACACTCGTATAAGTAAAACAACGATTAATGCCCGCCAACTATTTCAAACTATCGCAGAGTTACAGTTTGAATCAGGCTACCCATATATTGTTTATGAGGACACAGTAAATCACGCCAACCCAATTGATGGCCGAATTAATATGTCTAACCTTTGCTCTGAGATCTTGCAGGTAAATACTCCTACTACTTATAACGCTGATCTAAGTTATAAAAACGTTGGTAAAGACATCTCCTGCAACCTAGGTTCCCTTAACATTGCAAAAACCATGGACTCACCTGATTTTGCCCTAACTGTTGAGGCATCTATTAGAGCCCTAACTGCAGTATCTGATATCAGCAATATTGAATCTGTTACCTCTATTAAAGAAGGTAATGAGAAATCACATGCAATTGGCTTAGGTCAAATGAACCTGCATGGCTACTTTGGTCGAGAGAAGATTCATTACGGCTCAGAGGAAGGTATTGATTTCACCAATATCTACTTCTACACAATTTTGTTCCACGCCCTTAAAGCATCTAATACCATCTCAATTGAGCGTGGTAAAACATTTGTTGGCTTTGAGAAATCAAAGTATGCAAGTGGTGAGTTCTTTAACAAATATACCGATCAAGCCTGGCTACCTAAGACTGATCGAGTTAAGCAAATATTTGCAAAATCTAACATCGCTATTCCAGCTCAAGCAGATTGGCAAAGCCTTAAGGCCAGCGTTATGAAAGATGGTATTTATAACCAGAACCTACAAGCTGTTCCACCAACTGGATCAATCTCTTATATCAACAACTCAACTAGCTCAATTCACCCAGTTGCTTCCAAGATTGAGATCCGTAAAGAAGGAAAACTTGGTCGGGTTTACTATCCAGCGCCGTATCTAACAAATGAGAATGTTGAGTACTACGAGGATGCTTATGAGGTTGGCCCTGAGAAGATCATTGCCACCTACGCAGCTGCTACCCAACATGTTGATCAAGGTCTTTCTCTTACCTTGTTTTTCAAAGACACAGCTACTACCCGTGATATCAATAAAGCGCAGATATCGGCGTGGAAGGCTGGTATTAAAACTATTTACTACATCCGTATTCGCCAAATGGCACTTGAAGGAACTGAAGTATCTGACTGTGTAAGTTGCATGTTGTAAGTTAAGAATAAAACTAACCAAAACTAGAGAGAAAGAGAACAAAATGAACTTAAAACTACAGACAGCAGTAAGTAGGCCTGTTAATTGGAATAAGTTAGAGGATCCAATAGATCTAGAGGTTTGGAACCGGTTGACCTCAAACTTCTGGCTGCCTGAAAAAGTGCCGATGTCTAATGACATTCCTTCTTGGGCAACTTTAAGTTCATCTGAGCAATTACTTACGATGCGTGTTTTCACCGGCCTAACTTTGCTAGATACAATCCAAGCAACAGTTGGTGCTACATCTTTAATTCCAGATGCGATTACAGCACATGAAGAGGCTGTCTACACAAATATTGCATTTATGGAGTCAGTACATGCTAAGAGTTACTCATCTATTTTCTCAACGCTAGCTGCTACCTCAGAAATTGAGCAAGCATTTAAATGGTCTGAGGAAAATGAGTTCTTACAACGCAAAGCTGAGATTGTACTTAGCTATTACAACGGTGATGACCCACTTAAGCGCAAGATTGCATCAACCTTCCTAGAGTCATTCTTGTTCTACTCTGGCTTCTACTTGCCAATGTATTGGTCATCAAGGGCTAAGTTAACTAATACAGCTGATCTAATTAGATTAATTATTAGAGATGAAGCTATTCATGGTTACTACATTGGTTATAAATTCCAAAAGGGTATGGAGGAGCAAAGTGCTGGCCGCCGTGAAGAAATTAAGAGCTACGCCTACCAACTTATGCTAGATCTATATGAGAACGAGATTAAATACACTGCAGATCTCTATGATGAACATGGTTTAACTGAGGATGTTAAATCCTTCCTTCACTACAACGGAAATAAAGCCTTAATGAACCTAGGCTTTGATGCACTCTTCCCACGTGAAATATCCCAAGTTAATCCAGCGATTTTATCTGCGCTGTCACCAAATGCTGATGAAAACCATGACTTCTTCTCTGGTTCTGGATCTTCATATATAATTGGTAAGCATGAGGCAACTCAAGATGACGATTGGCAGTTTTAGTCGCTAATTAAAATAAGTGACGGGTATTAACTCCTGCCGCTT
>JAQCGQ010000152.1 GCA_027730465.1 Actinomycetota bacterium
TTATATAGATGCTGCAACTGCTTCCGGTGTAGCTGAGGATTGGGATCTAGAAACTTTATGGATAGCGCTAAAAGGCTTATTTCCAATCTCATTCACTGCAGAAGAGTTGTTAAATGAAATCGGTGGTGCCTCATCTTTAGATAGTGAATTCCTACTTGATCGGATCTTAATTGAAGCTAATTCTGCTTATGAGAAACGGGAGAGCGAACTTACTTCAACAGTTATGCGAGAGCTTGAGCGAAAGATTTTACTTTCAGTATTAGACCGTAAATGGCGGGAGCATCTATATGAAATGGATTATCTGCAAGAAGGAATTGGTTTACGAGCAATGGCGCAGAGAGATCCACTAGTTGAGTATCAGCGTGAAGGCTTTGATTTATTTTCAGCAATGATGGATGCAATTAAAGAAGAGTTGGTTAGCTTCTTATTTCATGCTGAGGTCCAAGTTGAAGGTGATCAAGTGGGAGCTAAAGGTCTTACCCCAGCGCCAGCGCCGGTTACCCAACTTCAATATTCAGCTGCGGAAGTCGAACCAACGGCCCCTGGTGGAACTTCAAAAAATGCACCTTGCCCTTGTGGCTCTGGCAAAAAATATAAAAGGTGTCATGGACAGGTTTAGAGCAGCTTTAATTCAGTACAAACCCATCTTTTATCAACACCTTCAAATCTTAAAGTAAGTGAGCGCACTCGGTCCTTAATTCTAAGTGTTGCGATAGCTTCAATTACACCCTCAATAGGTTGGTTTAAATATATTTTTCTAATTCTACATAAATCATCTAATTCTTTTCCTTGCTTAATTTATTAATTACAAATCTATGACATCTATTTGCTAATTGCATAGCACCTCTTCTGCCCGACCATATTTCAATAACTGTGATTACAAAACTTTCACTCCACTCATATAAATCAGGAAGATCAGACAGATTTGATGGTGATGGCGAAAATTTTGGATGAGACCACTCATTGCCAAATTCAGTATCTATAGTTGGCACTAAATATAATTTTGACTTAGAAGCTAGAAGAGGCTCAGGTTTAGGTTGATTAACTCTCATACGCCAACCTTGCTTACTTTGTATGACTTTTAGATCATCCGAACGGATGATTTTTATTTAGAAATTACTGGTAAATAAGTAGATATGAATATCTCAAATCTAGATATCCTCAAAAATTCAAGGTTGGCGATGGGATTAGCACTATTTATTATTGCTATTGGTTCTGGTCAGTTAATCGCCAAGGAAGCTAACCGCACTGTAATGATTTGGGCAACCCAGGGTGATCTTGCTCCTGGTCAATTAATAAGTGAATCAGACATAAAATCTGTACCAGTACTACTACCTGAGTCAGCTAAAAATTATTTATCTGCAAAAGCTGAAATCATTGGGGCGTTAGTTTTAACCCATATAAGTACTGGGGACTTAATACCCTCCTCAGCGATTACCGCAACCTCGCAAAATTTAGATCAAAGATTTGTTCCACTAACTCTTGAACTTACTGATTTGCCTGTGGATTTAATACGTGGGGAGATAGTTGATATATATGCAATCCCAAATCGAGATTCTAAAACCATTACTTCTCCTCAATTAGTTGCAGAAGCTATTTCTGTATCTGCTGTGAATGAGCGAAATAATTCAGGCAAAGTTAGTGTGTTAGTAATATTAAAAAGTGAGCTTGTGATGCCAACTCTTGCAATGCTTGCCGATAGTAGGTTCATTATTGTCCGAAGCATCTGAGTTAAAACTTAACCTTATTACCGCTATTAGTAGCAGTGATCAGGAGGAGATGGTCGCATCCCTACTGTACTCACAGGGCTGTAACATAATATATAGAGCAATTACTAGTAGCGCATTAATTAATTTTTTAAGTGAGCTTAAAATATCTGTTAGTGTTTTGCATTCAAAAGATTTTGGGACTGAAACAGAATTAGGCAAATTAATAAGTACCTTTAAACAACACCGCTTTATTGAAGTTGACGAGAAATTTAACCCAGCTTCACTAATTACTAATCTTGCGCAAATTACTCGTCCTGCACTATTTCACCAATTAGCTAGGCTGGATCATCTAATTACTGTAATCGGTTCACCTGATTCACCAGGTATTTCAACAATTTCAAATCATCTTGCAATAAAGCTTTCTGCGACATTAATAACATCAAATCACCATAATTTAAGACCGGAAATGGTTAATAAAGTAACTCAGATCCCTGCATCTTTATTAGGTGAAAAGATTAAAGAATTTGATAAAGATCATTTACTAATTGATGGTGGCAGTACTATCTCACTAACAAAAACCCTGGCAGATCGCCGAGTGAATGCACAATGGCTCAGCCAGAATGTTAGCAGTAGTAGATATTTAATTTATGTGGTCAAATCTGACAGCAATGGCATAATTTATCTATCTGAATTTATTAATGATTTCACTAACTTAATAAGTGCACCAAATTTAATTTGTGTGCTAAATCAACAACGTTTTGATCGATTTGGGCAAATAATCCAGAAGCAATTTACTGATCTAGTAACTTCATACCCTATGGTGGCACTGCCATACGATCTAGGCGCCATTCGGGCGGTAAATCTGCCGCCAAGTAAGTATCAATTTTGGCGTAGTAATGCATTTAGCAAGCAGATATCAAAAATTGGTAATCAGCTTAAGTAGTACTGGCTCTAC
>JAQCGQ010000153.1 GCA_027730465.1 Actinomycetota bacterium
CATGAAATCACCACCGGTGCAATACACCGATGAACAGGCTTTCCAGAAAGTTGAACAGTTCATTGCTGGAAGTATTGATCGATAAAAAAGAAATTATAAAAAGCCCCGAAGGTTGTTTTAAAACCTTAGGGGCTTTTCCCCTCTTGGAGAGCGAGGGCGTTAAATCGTCGCGTCAGCTTCTACGCGACGAATATTCGCAAAGCCGAGTAGGGAAAGTACTAACATTAAAATTCCGCCAACAGCAGCAGCCCATGCGGCATACATTGCTATCTGACCAATTTGCCAAAAGGCGAAGGAATAAAGAAGCAAGCCTCTTAATGTCTCACCCATAAATAAAGATGTGCGCTGTCCCATAAGTGCTCCTGCCTCAGTTGCTAAGGCAATATTTGTTGGTTCAGCTTTTGATTTAGCAGATACAGCTAATGCCGCACCACTAACCTCTGAGTAAACCTTGCCACCTGCAATACCTTTTAAGTGTGAACCAATGTAGTAATCGGCATACACCTGGGCTTGCTTACCGCTGGTTAGTGGCATGTTTGAAAATGGTTCCAAAGCTGCTTGTGACTCAGCAGATAGTGATTTAAAACCAGCGCTGGCTTTATCTGGCATAGTAATTTTTTGCTGAGCTAGCTGGGTTGCAACAGATTCATTAGCAAAACTAGCTCCCCAATTAAGCAGAGCAGCTGCTACAAATAAGAATACCGAAAGTCCCAAACCGACAAAGCTGACGATTCGATCGAAGGTCCGACGTTTCATTTTTTTCTCCTAATTTCTTCAGTTTTATAACTATTAAAGAGTTACAAACTCTTCATTGCTATTATTACTCTTGAATTAGGTGCAGTAAATCAAATACCATCAGGGCTAGCACTTACAACAAAATAGTTAGTGGTAGCCCTTAGAGGTAGATCACAATAAAAATATTATTAACTATTATTCGACATGCTGCGAACATAACTGCTCGCCATTTGGTCCAATAGTTAAATGGGCACAGGTGATTCCTAACTTATCAGAAGCTTTATCGCCAAAGTGAGATCGATATGCAAGTGCTAGCAAAACTCTCACATTTACCTCTGCAGTTGATTTAATCGAAAAAGCATGAGCGGCACGCGAGACCGTATTCTCAACAACTTTCTCAGTATGAGATGTTGTCTTCGCAATTGCTGAGTTAGTCATCCCCTCACACAGATGCTCACAAACTAAATGTTCAAATGGCGTTAATTCCCTTAACAAAATATTAAATTCCAAGATGGCTCTCCAATTCCATCTCTAATTGTGCTCCTTTTATGTCTTACAACTCAACTAATGTGAAAAATCGGCGATTATGTCTATTATTGGCGGGTGAATCAGATTCTGGACCAGATTGAAGGCGCAGTTTTGCGTCTAACACTCAATCGAGCTGAGAAGAAAAATGCAATAACTCAAGAGATGTATCAAACCCTGGCTGATAAATTAAATAATGCAGCCGGAGATTTTAGTATTCGGGCAGTAGTAATTGATTCAAATGGCGATTCATTTACCGCCGGTAATGACATAAATGATTTTGCAAATAATCCACAGATGGGTAAAAATTCACCGGTTTTCAATTTTCTATTTGCAATTCACAACTTTCCAAAGCCATTAATTGCAGCGGTAAAGGGTAGAGCAGTTGGAATTGGAACTACTATGCTTTTACATTGCGATTATGTAACTGCAAATCCAGACACCAAATTTTCTATGCCGTTTGTCTCCCTAGGCTTAGTAGCTGAAGGTGGATCAAGCTATTTATTTCCAAGATTGGTGGGGCATGCAAAGGCAAGTGAAATCTTTCTAACTGGTAGAACATTCTCAGCTGATGAGGCAATGCAGATGGGTATGATCAATAGAGTCGGTGAAAATCAATTAGAACTAGCAATGGGGTTTGCAAATGAAGTATCAGAACAACCACCTACTGCAGTTATTAACACTAAAGCACTTTTGAAAAGTTCATCCCATGAGGCATTAAATCAAGTAATGCTTGCAGAAGGAGAGTTATTTAAAATGGCAACAGAATCAGATGAGGCACAAATTGCTTTCATGAATTTCTTAGGAAAAAAGAGCAAAGTTAAATAATGACTCTAGCTGGTAAGAGAATATTTGTTACAGGTGGCTCCCGCGGTATTGGCTTGGCGATAGCGCTGCGTGCTGCCAAGGATGGGGCATCAATCGCAATTGCCGCTAAAACTACTGATCCACATCCAAAATTACCCGGAACTATTTTTACAGCCGCTAAAGAGATAGAAGATGCCGGCGGTAAAGCTCTTGCAATTCAATGCGACATAAGAGATGAAAATCAAATTAGCCAATCAATGGAAAAGGCAGCAGCTGAGTTTGGTGGAATCGATATTCTCATTAATAATGCATCTGCAATCAATTTAACCAACACTGAAAGTACGCCGGCAAAGCGATTTGATTTAATGATGGGCGTAAATACCAGAGGAACTTTCTTAACCTCTCAAGCTGCTATTCCTCATTTGCACAAGAGTGCTAAAGAGGGTAGAAACCCACATATCTTGATGCTTTCACCACCACTTTCTATGAAAGGAAAATGGTTTAAACCACATTTGGCTTACACAATGGCAAAGTATGGAATGAGTATGTGCGTTCTAGGTTTAGCCGAAGAATTAAAGCGAG
>JAQCGQ010000154.1 GCA_027730465.1 Actinomycetota bacterium
TACAGCTGGTAGTGAAAAATTAGTAAGTGCACTTAAAAATTGGGCAATTAAAAACTTAAAAGCCAGTGGTGACTTCGATGTATTACCTACGATTGGTTCAAAAGAATTAGTAGCACTCCTGCCAACCCTGTTGCAAAGTAAAAAAGTCTTATACCCAAAAGTTGCCTACCCAACCTATTTAGTTGGCACACTTATTGCTGGAGCTAAGGCGATTGCAGTAGAGGCTTCAGCAAAGGATTGGGGTACTGCCGATTTAGCCTGGATTAACTCACCATCTAATCCAACGGGTGAGGTATTAACAGATGATCAAATTCTGCAAGTAATAAATTGGGGTCGTAAAAACAATGCAGTAGTTGCAAGTGATGAGTGTTATTTAAGTTTTACATCAAATGCCAAGTCAATCCTAGAGCTAGCAGCTGGTAATAACACCGGCCTGTTAGCTGTTCACTCATTATCAAAAAGATCGAATATGGCAGGTTATCGAGCAGCTTTTGTAGTGGGTGATCCTAAGTTAATTGATCAGATTCGCCAGATTAGAAAACATGCTGGGCTAATGCTGGCAAATCCAGTTCAAGCGGGGATGATCGCAGCACTTTTAGATAATGCCCACGTAATAGAGCAAGTAAATAGATATAGCGCCCGGCGAGATGTTTTAAGTGCTGCGCTAAGGCAAGCTGGATTTACCATTAAACACAGCAAGGCCGGCTTATATATATGGTGCACAAAGGGTGAAAACTGCTTTAAAACAGTAGATTGGTTTGCAAGCCTTGGTATTTTAGTTACCCCAGGTAGCTTTTATGGAGATGATAACTTTGTCAGAGTCGCACTTACTGCAACTGATGAAAATATTAGTAAAGCTAGTGAACGGATTAAATCTTGAGTACTAGCGCAATTTTATTAGTTGGTGGCAAAGGAAGCAGGCTAGCGCCAATTACTAATCAGATACCAAAACCAATGTTGCTTGTGGCCGCTGTCCCATTTACAGAGCATCAGATTAGAAAGGCCGCTAACGCAGGTATTACTGAGATAGTACTGGCAACTTCATATAAAGCTGAGCTCTTTGAGCCTTATTTTGGTGATGGCAAAAGATTTGGCATCAATATTAAGTATGCAGTTGAAAGCAGCGCCCTGGGCACAGCAGGTGGTATTAGAAATGCGGCAGAGTTACTTAGCCCATGTGATCAGGTAGTAATTTTTAACGGCGATGTACTAAGTGGGCATAATTTATCTAGCCAGATAAAGTTTCATAAGGATAATAATGCTGAAGTAACTTTGTACCTAATTGAAGTAGCTGATGCTAGAGCCTACGGCTGTGTTGAATTAGCAGCGAATAACAGCGTTAAATCTTTTTTAGAGAAGATGGAAAATCCAGTAAGTAATTTGATTAATGCTGGTTGCTATATCTTCAATCGTAATGTTATTGATAATATTCCAAAAGGTAAGGTAGTAAGTGTGGAGCGTGATACTTTTCCATCACTTTTAAATGCCGGAACAAAGGTCTACGGCTTTCTAGATAACTCATATTGGCTAGATATCGGCACTCCGGCTGCCTTAGTTAAGGCATCTGCAGATCTAGTAACTGGTGTTATCAAATCTAGCGCCACGTTAGAGCACACTGAAGATAAAATTATTGCACCCTCTGCTGTTATTGATAGTTCTGCGCTGATCAATAATGGATCCGTCATTGAAGGTGAAGTTATAGTTGAAAGTAATACTCAAATAAGTGGCTCAATCATTGGTAAGGCCGCAAAAATAAGTGAAAATTGCAAAATAATCGACTCAATTATTGCTCCAGGTACCCAAATTGATGCTGGAATGGTTGTTATTTCTAATTATTTAGGGTTTTAATTTCCACAATTTGACCTATCCTGACTTGACTTAATCGAGTTACAAGCGTGTAATTATCCTATTAGAGAGCACACCCTGGCCCGAAAGGTAACTGGCAGTTTACAAAAACCGCCAGTACTCAGATTTTAAGGAGCGATATGTTAGATAAAGATGCAGCCCTTGCGGCCCTAGTAGTTTCCTCAGAACAGCTTTCATGGCAGGAGCGGGCGCTATGTGCTCAGACAGATCCAGAGGCATTTTTTCCTGAGAAGGGTGGTTCCACTAGAGAGGCTAAGCGAGTCTGCCTTTCCTGTGAGGTTCGTTCTGAATGTCTTGAGTACGCCTTAGCTCATGATGAGCGTTTTGGAATTTGGGGTGGATTATCAGAACGTGAGCGCCGCCGCTTAAAGCGCCGTAGCGCTTAAAATAACGGGTGGCTGAAAAGCGGAGCACCGGGGCCCAAGCCCAAGTAGAAGATCAGTTTGTAACTGCGATTCTTATTACCCATGATGGTGCAACTTGGCTTAGTGAAGTTGTTGCTGCACTTTCATCACAAGAGCACCCAGTTGATCAAATAATTGCTGTAGATACTGGTTCAAAAGATAATTCAGTTAAATTACTAAGTAACTCTAGCATTGAGGTAATTAAAAAATCAAGAAGTACTGGTTTTGGCGCCGCAGTTGGTACAGCTGTTACTAAGTTACCAAAAGGTGATCTTAAAGATGGTGAGCAAGAATGGCTTTGGATTTTACATGATGATTGCGCGCCTGATCGATATGCGTTAGCTAAATTATTAG
>JAQCGQ010000005.1 GCA_027730465.1 Actinomycetota bacterium
GTAGTTGATGATCTTATTGTTTATCTAAACTCTGATACTGATCTATTTTTAGTACCAAATGCATCTAATACCAGTTCAGTCTTTGAAATATTAAAAGATAAAGCTCCAGATTCAGTAGAGGTTAATAACCTGCACCGTGAGTATGGGGTAATCGCCCTTCAAGGACCTAAATCAGCCCAGGTGCTAGAGACACTTGGGGTTAAAAGTGCAATTAATTACATGGAATTTATTAATACCAAAATAGATGATTGCTCAGTTATTTTATGTAGAACTGGCTATACCGGGGAACTAGGGTTTGAAATTATTCCAACATGGGCTGATACTGAAAAAGTTTGGGATAAATTAATAACAGTAATTAAGCAATTTAATGGCTCGCCTTGTGGCCTCGGAGCAAGAGATGTGCTTCGCACCGAGATGGGATATCCACTACATGGACATGAACTATCACTTGATATTTCACCGGTTCAAGCAGCAGCTAATTGGGCAATTGGTTGGCAAAAAGATGTATTTAGAGGTAAACAAACATTACTTGAGCAAAAGCAAGTTGGGACTAAATTAAAATTAAGAGCAATTTTGGCAACAGACCGCGGAATTCCACGAAAAGATATGCAGGTAAAAGACATGACAGGCAAAGTTATAGGCACAGTCACGAGTGGAACATTCTCACCTGGCCTTAAAAAAGGAATTGGCCTGGCACTAATTAATCCCGCAATTGTTAAAGGGGATCAGGTGTCAATTGATATCAGAGGCGCGGACTCATTATTTAATGTTGTAGATCTACCTTTTGTGCCATCAAAGGTTCGTTAACAAACTTAGTAGTGCCCACCCCAATAACGCCAGCTATATTCAGCAAGGCTAGTACCAACAAAAAGTATTGCTACATGTAGGGCTAGCGCAAATGCTTTTAGAAGAGTTAATTTAATTTTTGAAGTTGTTTTAGTCATGACGATTATCAGCTCTTGCTCAAATATAGTTTTCATCATCTCAACTCCTAATCAGGGAACTTTACATCGCCATTAGTGACAAAAACAAACGCTAGGCCATCACCTGGTTTCATGGCTAACTCTGCCACTCCAACTTGTGCCCACGCCCATTTTCCATTTAAGTCAAACGGGTTTGGAATTATTTGCCATCTTTTTTCAAGCACCGCCCAGTAAGCAAAAGCCGCAGGCATCTCCTTGCACTCTTCAATGTAATCTTCATGCCCTTTCACACCGATTGCTTGGTTCGGTTTAGGCAAATTATTTAATCGACAAACTACATTATTTCCATATTTATTAGTTCCTTCTAATTTAAAATTTGCATTTTGCATCAATTCTAAAGCTGTAATTTCACCAGTTACTGGCAGACATTTTTCAAAGTCAGTATTGGAAGAATCTAAGGAGCCATAATCAATAAGAACATTTACACAATTTGCTCGAGTTTGAGTAGACCAAAGGGAAGTACCACCTACAACTAGAACCGCGACAAATATGGCAGAAAAAAACTTTCTCGCCTCAGTAGATATATCGCTAAACATTAATGCCTCTCAAGCTGAGAGGTTTACGAAAGCGCAGAGACTCACTAGGTGAGAAACCTCGCCCCGCAATCCTCGACGGGTGGATAAGTAAATGTGTTGGGTAATCCGACTTGAAAAAATCTTCTCACGGTTGCGGGACAGCGCCGGATTTACACCGACTTCCCCCAATTACATTTATAAAGCCTTCAATATTTGGTTGTAGGTCAATTGTTGTATCAATGCAGGCTTAATAGCAACTCACCACGCAATATTGCGCTTAATCCTTTCGCAGGTTAAAGTTAAATGTGCAACATAGACGCCTGGGCAGCACTGGAATGTATGTCTCTGAATTAACATTTGGAAACTGGATTACCCACGGTTCTCAAGTTGAGTCAGATGCAGCCATTAAGTGCGTGAAGACCGCCCTTGATCTTGGTATCACCACATATGACACCGCAGATGTTTATGCCGGCACAAAGGCCGAATCTGTTTTAGGCAAAGCATTAAAAGGTGTTAAGCGTGAATCATATGAATTATTTACCAAGGTTTATTGGCCAACTGGTGAGGGCAAAAACGATCGTGGTCTTTCCCGCAAACACATTATGGAATCTTGTAATGCCTCCCTTAAGCGACTTAAGACTGATTATGTAGATTTGTATCAAGCTCACCGATTTGATTATGAAACTCCACTTGAGGAAACACTCGATGCATTTGATGATCTAATTAGAAGTGGCAAAGTTTTATATATTGGTTTTTCCGAGTGGAACGCTCAACAAATTGCAGCAGCATTAAAGATTCAAGACGAAAAAGGCTACTACCGCTTTATCTCCAGCCAACCTCAATATTCAATGCTTTGGCGAGTAATTGAATCTGAAGTTATTCCACTTTGTGAAAAAGAAGGGATTGGCCAGATAGTTTGGTCACCAATTGCGCAAGGTGTGCTGACTGGAAAATATTTACCAGGCCAGAAAGCACCTGCTGGATCCCGAGCTACCGATAAAAAAGGTGGTGCGAATATGATCTCTAAACTGAAGAGCCTTCCTATCTTAACTGCGGCTCAGAAATTGCTACCAATTGCTAAAAAAGTTGATTTAACTCCGGCTCAACTTGCAGTTGCTTGGGTGTTACAAAACTCAAATATTTCAAGTGCAATTATTGGGGCAACAAAGCCCGCTCAAATTAAAGAGAATGTAAAGGCGGCTGGGATCAAACTTGATAAATCAATTATGGATGAGATTGATGCAGTACTTAGGGCAGTAATCGAAAAGGATCCAACTAAAACAGTAAGCCCTAAACCAAGAGCCTAATTACCTACTTTTTCTTCCTTAATCCTGGGCCAACTTGTGGCGCTGGAGCCCTTAATCTACGAAGTTGAGTAGAGCGCATCCAACCATATAAACCAAGGCCTTTAGTTGGTTCACCAGGATATTTCTCTACAACTAGCTTTTTAATTTTTCTTGACATAATAAATCCGCTCACACTTATTAATATCATCGCTGAATACATAATTGCAACTGCTAATAACTGAACCATGGGGATAGGGATAAGTGTTAAAAATAAAACAAACATAATCATTACTAGGAAATACTCAGCTACTGACCTTCGCTCATCAACATAATTTCTAACAAATTTGCGTACTGGTCCCTTATCTCTAGCAGGTAGAGCACTCTCTTCACCACGCATGTATGCAGCTCTAGCTTCCATTCTTCTAATTCGAGTTTGTGCCTTTAATGCCTTCTTCGATTCTTTACTTGCGCCCGGAGATAGCGGTGAAAGATTTAACTTCGCCTGTGCCTCCTTGCGCTTAGGAGTTGGCTTGCCTTTTTTATCAACCATGAGATTAAGGTAGAGCCAACATTCGCTCTAATGCAACTTTTGCGTACTTTGCAATCTCCGCTTCAACCTTAATCTGATTGACCAAACGGCCACTAACAAGTGACTCCATAGCCCAAACAAGATGGGGCAGATCAATTCGGTTCATTGTTGAGCAATAACACACAGTTTTATCTAAGAAAACCACTTGCTTATCTGAATTTTCATTAGCCAATCGGGCAACAAGGTTTAATTCAGTACCAACTGCCCATTTAGAGCCAGGGGCAGATTCTCTAACAGTTTTTATGATCATTTCAGTACTTCCAACCACATCAGCATTTGAGACCACATCATGTTGGCACTCTGGGTGCACTAACACCTTGATTCCAGGCACCTGCTGCTTAACATCTTTAATATTTTGAATTGAAAATCGCCCGTGCACCGAGCAATGACCTCGCCATAAAATAATTTTAGATTTTTTGATCTGATCATCAGTTAAGCCACCATTTGGTTGCCATGGATTCCATAAAACGCAATCATTAAGTGAAAGCCCAAGTGATAAAACTGCCGTGTTTCTACCTAAGTGTTGATCGGGCAGGAATAAAATCTTCTCACCATTTTCAAACGCCCATTTCATAGCTCTGGCTGCATTGGAAGAGGTGCAAACTGCGCCATTATTTTTACCAGTAAAAGCTTTAATAGCAGCGGAAGAGTTCATGTATGTAATTGGAATAGTTTTTGCTGCCACACCCAAATTGTTTAATACCTGCCAGCAATCATTAACCTGTGACGCTGTTGCCATATCGGCCATTGAGCAACCAGCGGATAAATCAGGCAGGATTACCTTTTGATTTGGTGTGGTTAAAATATCCGCACTCTCTGCCATAAAGTGAACGCCACAAAAGAAAATAAATTCAGCTTCTGAGTTATCAGCTGCTGCTTGTGCCAACTTAAATGAGTCACCACGAATATCAGCAAATGCAATTACTTCATCTCTTTGATAGTGATGTCCTAAAATCATTGCTTTACTGCCAAGGGCAGATCTTGCAGCTTTTGCCCGCTCTACTAACTGCGGATCACTTGCAGCAGGTAACTCGCCATCACAGGAGACGCCCCGCTCACTATTTAGATCCCGTTCACCTTTTTGCAGCAATAGATCAGTTATTCCCATGAGGGGAGTGTAAACGCTCACAGGTTTTGGTGCTCAAAACACTGGTCAGAACTAGTAACATATGAGCCTAGGCAAAGTAATGGAGAAAAGTGAATATGAGCACAGAGTCAACAACTACAACCGATGTTGCAATTTCATCATCGTCTATTGCACTATCTGATGTTGCAGCCGAAAAGGTTTCTGCTCTTTTAAAGCAAGAAGGACGTGATGATTTAAGTCTTCGCGTTGCTGTGCAACCTGGTGGTTGTTCAGGTCTTCGCTACCAACTTTATTTTGATGATCGCAATTTAGAAGGTGACACCGTAACTGAATTTGGTGCCGCAAAGGTTCGCGTTGTTACCGACAAGATGAGTACGCCATATCTAATGGGCGCCACAATTGATTTTACTGACACCATCGAAAAGCAAGGTTTTACAATTGATAATCCGAATGCCGGAGGCTCTTGTGCTTGTGGCGATTCATTTAACTAAAAGCTAAATCAATAAAATGAGGGTGGCAGTTGCCGGCTCAGTCGGTGGCGACCACATCATGAGTTTTGGTGGAAAATTTACCGATTCCCTAGTTGCTGGATCTTTAGCAAAAGTATCTCTTTCATTTTTAGTAGATACTCTGGTAATAAGGCGCGGTGGGTGCGGCGCCAATATTTCATTTGGCATGGGAGCCCTCGGACTTAACCCGATATTAATCGCAGCAGTTGGTCGTGATTGGGTTGATTATGAAGCCTGGTTAAAGCGGCACGGCGTAGACACTTCACATGTATTGGTTTCAGAGACACTTCATACGGCAACCTTTATGGTTACCACCGACACTGAGTTAAATCAGATCGCATCTTTTTTTCCAGGGGCAATGAGTGAGGCAAGAAACATTGAACTTGCTCCAATAATTGCTAAAACTGGCAAATTTGATTTACTAGTTATCTCGCCCGATGACCCAGAAGCAATGATGCGCTACTCCCAAATGGCCAGAGAGTTAAAGATTGCTGTAGCAGCTGATCCATCCCAGCAAATGGCTCGGATGGATGGCAAGGAAATAGCGCAGTTAATTGATGGTGCTAAATATCTATTTCTAAATGAGTATGAGTTAGCACTTGCTATTCAAAAAACTGGTTGGACTGATCGACAATTATTTGATCGTGTGCAGGTCCGTGTTGTGACATTAGGTTCTAAGGGTGCTCAAATTGAGGAGCATGGTAAGGAAACTATTTATGTAGGAGTGCCAAAAGAAAAAGAAAAACTAGATCCAACTGGGGTAGGTGATAACTTTAGATCAGGATTTATTGCCGGCCTTTCTTGGGGCCTTGGACATGAGCGGTGCGCTCAACTTGGCTCAATGCTTGCTACATACTGTATTGAAACTACTGGAACTCAAGAGTACAGCTTTACAAAAGATGAGTTTTTAACAAGATTTGAAACTGCTTATGGCAAAGCTGCAACGGATGAGGTTAGGCCTCATCTCAATGTGAAATTAGCAGGTTAATTAGAACGTAGTTTCACAACGCTAGATTTAAGTGCTTGACAGAAATCCTTAACAATCTCAGATGTAATCTCTTTATGAATCGTTAATCTGATATTTCCAGTAATTGGTCTACCCATTGCAGCTAATACGTGAGAAGGCTTCATATCTGCTGATTTACAAGCTGAGCCTGATTCAACTGCAAAGCCTTGATCCTCTAAATCAAGTAATAAGCGATCTGCCTCAACACCCTTGATTGAAAGAGAAAGAAACTTTCCAAGTCCACTAGTACTAGATGCAATATCAACATCGGGGATTTGCTCTTTAATAAAACTAATTATTTCATTTTTTAATTTAGATCGAATATCAGTCTGAGATAGGTAGTTCTCAAGTGCTACCGCGCTAGCTAGTAATAGCGGTAGTGAGTATGTATTAGGGGTTCGATTTAAATCATTATGGGGCAGGGGGTTGCGCCAAGTAGCTGATGATTTGATAACTAATATGCCGACTCCGGCTGGTCCCGCCCATGAGCGGCTATCAAATAAAGCAGTTTGATAAGTGAAATTAGGTAGTAAATCAACGCCACTACTTGTGCAGTCAGCAAAGATACTTGCGCCACTTTTTGGTGCATTTTGAGTATTTCCACTCTCACCATTTGCAACCTGCCAGATTAAAACATCACTAGATCCGATTTCACTTTCTTGAATTACGCCATCACTATTAACTGGTAGTTCAGTTACAGTTCGACCATTATTTTTCTCATTTGCTGTGATTGCAAAAACTTTTTGACGATCAATACTTGAATAAAATAATTTACTCTCACCAGTTAACAGCCCGGTTATACCTAGCTGAAAGCCAAGGTCAGGTTCACCTAAAAATTCAATCTCATCGCTTCTAACATTTAATGCCTTAGCAAAACTTTGGCGCACCTGCTCGAGCAGTATGTTCACCTGCCTAGAGCTATTATTTAATTTGGCTGGATCCGCCCATCCGGTAGTAAAAAACTGCGATAGCATCGAAATTGCGGCAGGGTGTAGCACTCTTTCCTGTTGGAAATCACCTGTGATGCAAACCACCTCATACCCCTATCCAAGAATGTAAAACAACTCAATGGCAGAAGGTTATCCTTAAGCCATGCGTCAGGCTCACTTAAGATTCATTGGGACTTTGCCGGCCGCCACCTTCTTACTTACTAGCTGCTCTGGTGGTGAAGTGTCTGGTCTTGGGTTTGAAGAGGGATTATCGAGCGTAAATGAGCAGTCACTCTCACTTTGGCAGGGTGCTTGGATAGCGGCTGCAGTAGTTGGCATATTTACATTAATTTTAATCTTATGGCCAGTTTTCTTTCATCGTAAAAAAGATGAAAACTTTCCAAAGCAAACTCAGTACAACATTCCAGTAGAGATTACTTACACAGTCATACCATTTATTATCGTTGCAGTACTTTTCTATTTCACAGTCCAGCGTGAATCTCGAATTCTAAAGATTACACCTGATAATCAGGTCTCACACTTTATTGATGTAGTTGGTTTCCAGTGGTCATGGCAATTTAAGTATAAGGATGCCGGTGATTACAAGAGCGCAACTGTGACTGGAACTCCGGCGCAGCCACCAACGCTTTACTTACCATTAGGTGAAAATGTGAGATTCACATTAACCGCAAATGATGTAGTTCACGGCTTTTGGATACCAGCTTTCATGATTCAAATGCAAAATTTGCCTGGAGTTACAAACCAACTGGAATTCGCGGCTACTAAATTAGGAACCTTCCCAGGCAGGTGTAATATTTTGTGCGGAAGAAATCACTCGCAGATGCTATTTAACGTTAAAGTAGTAACCCCAGCAGAGTATGAGAGTTATATTCAATCCTTGGTAGCCGAAGAGAAAGCAGTGATTTCATGACCACCTACGCCCAGCGCCCAGTCATATCATCATCTGCGCCAGCGCCAGCGCCAACTTCAAAAGGAAGACTACTTGTTAAGTGGCTTACTTCAACTGATCACAAAACAATCGGCTATTTATATTTAATTACTTCTTTTGCCTGGTTTTTAATTGCTGGATTACTCGCATTATTACTTCGAGGCGAGCTAGCTCGTCCAGGAATGCAATTTTTAAGTAATGAGCAGTACAACCAAATCTTTACCATGCATGGCACAATCATGCTATTAATGTTTGCAACACCATTATTTGTTGGTTTTGCCAATGTGATTATGCCTCTACAAATTGGCGCAGCAGATGTTGCATTTCCAAGATTAAACATGCTTTCTTATTGGTTGTATTTATTTGGTGGAACAATGGCATTTATCGGATTTATAACACCGGGGGGCGCAGCCTCTTTTGGTTGGACCGCATACGCACCTTTATCTAGAGTTGAGTACTCACCGGGTATTGGTTCAGATCTTTGGCTTGTAGGTCTTGCAATCGGTGGACTTGGCACAATCCTTGGTGGGGTTAACTTTGTAACCACGATTTTAACTATGCGAGCACCTGGTATGACTATGTTTAGAATGTCAATATTTAGTTGGAACGTATTGCTTACTTCAATTTTAGTTCTAATTGCATTCCCACCACTTGCTGCAGCATTTTTAGCACTTGAATCTGATCGATTATTTGGTTCTCATATCTTTGATCCTGCAAATGGCGGAGCTATGCTTTGGCAACATTTATTTTGGTTTTTTGGTCACCCTGAGGTTTATATCTTGGCACTACCATTTTTTGGAATCGCAACTGAAATCCTGCCAGTCTTCTCTCGTAAGCCAATCTTTGGCTATAAAGGATTAATTGCAGCAACTATTGCAATTGCAGCATTATCTGTTGCAGTTTGGGCGCACCATATGTATGCAAGTGGGCAAGTGCTCCTGCCGTTCTTCTCGTTTATGACGTTTCTAATTGGTGTTCCAACTGGAGTTAAGTTCTTTAACTGGATCGGCACTATGTGGCGAGGATCAGTTACCTTTGAAACTCCAATGCTTTTTGTTCTAGGTTTCTTAGTAACATTTTTATTTGGTGGAATTACTGGAATAATTTTGGCTTCACCGCCTCTTGATTTTGCAGTCTCTGCCTCCTACTTCGTAGTTGCTCACTTCCATTATGTGTTATTTGGAACTGTGGTCTTTGCTATGTTTGCTGGTTTCTATTTCTGGTGGCCAAAGATGACTGGCAAGATGCTAAATGAAACTTTAGGAAAGATACATTTCTGGACCTTATTTTTTGGCTTTCACATAACATTTTTAATTCAGCACTGGCTAGGAATTAAAGGTTTCCCACGTCGCTACGCTGATTACCTAGCTACTGATGGCTTCACATTTATGAATATGGTTTCAACTGTCGGTTCAGGTTTGCTTGCACTATCAATGATTCCATTTGCAATTAATATTTGGATCACTCGCTCAACTCCTTCGGTAACAAGTGATGATCCTTGGGGTTATGGCTCATCCCTTGAATGGGCGACTTCATGCCCACCGCCAAGACATAACTTTAAATCAATGCCAAGAATTAGAAGTGAGCGACCAGCATTTGATCTTCACTACCCACATATGGCAGCAAAGGCAGATCACTAATGAAAACTGGCTGGATGCTATTTGTTGGTCTTGCAATTTTTTACGCAATCCTTGCAGTCATTTATTGGCAAGTTGGTGGGGAAGCTGTCGGTATCACCGCTATTGCATTAAGTGCTGGCCTATCAATAATTGTAGGATTTTATCTTTGGTTTACTAGCCGAAGATTAGGAAATTTATTACCAGAAGATAATGTGCAAGGTGAGATTGCAGATTCTGCTGGTGAACTTGGTTTCTTCTCACCACATTCTTGGTGGCCGCTGCCGCTGGCATTATCAATTTGCGCAGTTGGCACCGGATTAATAATTGGCTGGTGGCTGGTACTAATTGCAGTGGGGGCGATGATAATTTCAATAATTGGTCTTGTTCTACAGTATGAACGCCCTTCTAACTCTGTGCACTAGTTATGGCAGAGCGGGCTGAAATACTCGATACAGCAACACCTTTGCTGTTTAAAGCACAGATTCAAATTAAAGCTCCTGCTAAGAATATATTTGATTTTATATCCAGGCCAAATAATCATCCTCTAATGGATGGCTCAGGAATGGTTAAGGGCAGATTTAAAGGCTCCGATAATCTTTACCTCGGCGCTAAATTTGGAATGAAAATGAGATATGGCATTCCCTACGTTATAACAAATCAAGTTGTTGAGTTTAAAGATAATAATCTAATTGCTTGGCGACACTTGATGCGAAATGTTTGGCGTTATGAACTGCAAGAAATTGATCCTACTACCACATTAGTTATTGAAACTTGGGATGGCAGAAATGCGCTATCTAGATGGTGGGTAAGTGATTCAGATTATTGGGTTCCAAAAGCTATGGCGAAAACTTTAGTAAAGCTAAAAGGAATTTGCGAGAGTTAAATACCTAGCGATTTATTAGTGGATCAATAATTGCAGCAAGTAAACTTGGTCTTTTAGTGAATTTTTCTTCATAATCGGCAATAACAGTTGCCTTAAACCCAGCATTTACTGCAAAATATCGAATTGGCTCTGGCTCCCATCTGCCGATTGCTTGATCAATAAAAGGCAGGTTTGCAGTTTTTATCCTACTGATTTTTTCTGCCAAAGTTTTTGCCACTAAGTATGACAGTGTTACGCCATCGCCAACATAGCCACCAATTTCAGCTCTACCAGTTGTCTGATCAAAATTTAAATATGCCTGCCACCTTCTCGTTAGTGCAACAGCGCCACCCCAGCGGTACTCAAACTTTGAATCAGCAATTTGTGGAAACCAAGATCTAGCGCGCCTTTCTAACGCCGAGTGCATTCGATTATCTATCTCACTTCGCTCTGAAAGTCGGGAAAATAATTTATAGCGAACACCCCGCCCGCCGAGAGCTAATCTGTTATCATCGGTAATTTGGGCGTAGGTGATTAAATGGCAAGCCTCTTGAAATGTTGCACGCTGGGTATTTCGTATTTCTTTTATTACCTCACTAGATAATGGCTCAGTTGCAACCATTAACGAATAAATCGGTATTTGTCTATTTCCCATCCATTTTCTAGGTGTAAATGCCTCAGTTGCTCTAATTGAAAATATGCAATTAACCTTAAAGCCATTGACTTCAACTTGCTTATCCCTTATCTCACTCACACTAGATTGTTCATAGATTATTACACCATTTTTTTCTAAATGATCAGCAAGGGCTCTTACTAATTTAAATGGATCTAGTGCGGCGCAGTGCGGTGTAAAGACTGAGCCAATAGCAGAGGGGATATTTAATAGCTCGGTGGTTTGGGATTTATTTAGTAATTGATGTTCGTCATCAATTTCCTTTGAGATTCTGCTTAGTTGAGCGTTACCTCTTGCAAATAATAAAGCCCCACCTTTGGCATAATCAATCTGCCAATTATTTGATTTAGCAATCTGGCCAATCTCATCAATGGATTTAGTTATTGCAGTACGTAGATTCTTATAGCTTTCTAGACCATTCTCTTTAATTAGTCTATTACTTGAGGTTGGGTACTCAGCAGATGCCCATCCACCATTTCTACCGCTCGCCCCAAATCCAACATACTCCTTTTCAAAAACTGCAATTTTAAGATTTGGTTGAAATTGTTTTAAATGAAATGCGCTCCAAAGTCCACTAAATCCAGCTCCAATAATCGCTACATCAAATGATTCATTTTTGTTTATTGATTTACGATAACTGATATTTTGATCACCTTGCCACAGCGAAGAATTCACATCATAATTATGGTTTATTTGATAGAAATAGCAAACATGACAGAAGTTGTAATTAAATAATACAGTCTTAGTAAAACTTTAGTGGTGCCCACCTTCAAGCTCTTTAACCTCAGAAGCAGTTGGTTTTGCAATATTTTCAGCATTAGCGGCGCTAAATCTTGCCTGTAGTCTCGCTCTTATTCCCTTTGGATTTAATACCCCGCCAGCATCTTCTTTAACCAGTGCAATTGCCTTTGGTTGCTCATGTTGGGTAAGGGCGAATTTCTTCTCAGCAGATAATTCTTCATGAATCTCAACAAACTCACCATGTGGAAGCATTACTAACCTTCCAGTCTCCTTACCATGTAGGACTAGTTCACGATCAGCTCTTTGAAGGGATAAGCAAATACGCTTGGTAATCACAAAGGCGAGTGGTGGTAGAACAATAATTCCAATCCGAGAGAACCACATGATCTGATTGATACTTAAGTCAAAATGGGTCGCAATGAGGTCATTTCCACCATTGATCATCGCAATAACCATAAATGTTAGAGACATTACGCCAAGGGCTGTTCTATTTGGCACATTTCTTGGGCGATCAAGCAAATGGTGTTCACGCTTATCACCACTTAGCCAGCTTTCAATAAATGGGTAAAGCGCCATACCAGTGAAAATAATTCCAGGAATTATCAAACCTGGAAGCAAAATATTCCAAGAGATTGTGTATCCAAAGATGTAAGTTTCAAGTGGAGGGGCCATTCGAACTAATCCATCTAGCCAACCCATGTACCAATCAGGTTGTGAACCGGCAGAGATCTGCCCTGGTGTGTATGGACCGTAGAGCCAGATTGGGTTAATGGAGGCGACTGCTCCTAAGAATGCAGTAACACCAAATACGATAAAGAAGAAACCACCAGCTTTTGCCATATACACAGGCATAAATGGGTAGCCAACAACATTTTTCTCAGTTCTTCCTGGTCCTGGATACTGAGTGTGCTTCTGATACCAAACTAACATTAAGTGAACTGTAATTAAAGCCAAGAAAATTCCAGGCAGTAAGAGCACATGCACAATATAAATACGCGGAATAAATACTTCACCTGGGAATGCCCCACCAAACGCAAAGAAAGATAAATACGTACCAACTACTGGAATGGATTGAATAATTGCATGGGCAATTCTTACTCCAGTTCCTGATAAAAGATCATCTGGAAGTGAGTAACCAAGGAAGCCTTCAACAATTCCAAGAGTAAGTAATGCAATTCCTAAGATCCAGTTAAACTCACGAGGCTTTCTAAAGGCACCAGTAAAGAAAACTCTAAGTAGGTGAACCACAATTGCAGCCATAAAAATCAGCGCTGCCCAGTGATGGATTTGGCGCATTAATAGCCCGCCTCTTACATCAAAAGAGATATGAAGAGCAGAGGCGTAAGCAGCGCTCATCTCAACATCCTTTAATGGTTGATAACTTCCTTCATAAACCACATGACGCATTGAAGGATCAAACCAAAATGTTAAAAAGGTTCCAGAGAGTAATAAAATTACAAAAGAATAAAGTGCTATCTCACCTAACATAAATGACCAGTGATCAGGAAAAACCTTTTGCAGATTTTTCTTCATCCAAGCAGCAGCCCCAGTTCGCTCATCTACATAATTAGCAACTGTTCCGGCAACTCGCTCACGTGCGGTCATGATTTTCTCTCCCAGAAGCTAGGACCAACTGCCTCTGTAAATGGTTGTTTTGCAATTAAATATCCATCAGCATCAACGGTGATAGCCAATTGTGGCAGAGGTCGAGCAGAAGGACCAAAGATAACCTTTGCGGCGCGGGTCACATCAAAGGTTGATTGATGGCATGGGCAAAGTAAATGTTTTGTAGTTTGCTCATATAAAGCAACTGCACATCCCATATGTGAGCAAATCTTTGAGAAGGCAATAATTCCCTCATGAGTCCAAGATAAACGCTCAGCATCTAATTGAAACTCTGATGGGCGAAGCCTAATTAATAAAACTGCATCCTTTGCAATATCTTCAAGAGTTCGCTTTTGCCCAGCTAAAAGTGCTGGCATAACCTGGGCAACACCGCCAACTTCTAGATCACTAGCTTTAATAGGGCGATCACCTGGATCAGTGACTAATTTTGTGCCAGTCTTCCAATTCGTTTCATTTAAAGAGTTACCAGGAAGTGGTCCAAGGTCTCGAAGTAAAATTACAGCTGGTAAACCAGCAAGACCTACTGCTGCTGCCAAACTTCTTTTAATAAGTGGGCGACGCCCTAGTCCTGCTTGCTCAGCACCTTCTTTAGCAGTCTTAACAAATTCGCTTCGATCTTCTGGCTCTGATTTTAATTCATGACGATACTCATTTATCTCTTGATCTGGCATTAAAGTTTTTGCCCAATGAACTGCGCCAAAGCCAATAAATAAAAGGCTAAGTGCCATACCCATACCGATACCTAATTGATGGGCGTTGGTATTTCCCATAATTGGTAAGAAGATGAATACATCATCTTTGATAAAAAAGAAGGAGTAGATAAACAACAAGGTTCCAAAAGCCGATAGTGAAAATAAGACTGCAACTTGTCGCTCTGCGCGCTTTGCAGCGATTGGATCAATATCTGCTTTACGATGAACATGTTCTGGCAAACCTGGGTCTGCTAGAGGCTCTAACTCTTTCGACATTTCCTACCTTGCCTTTGCAGTTAGCCAAACAGCGATGCCAATTAAAATTCCAAGGCCAAAGGTCCAAACTAATAAGCCTTCAGTTACTGGCCCTACGCGGCCAAGAGCTGCCCCACCTAAGTTTGGCTCACTCTCTGCTGCTTTAATCCATTTAATAATTGAAAGTTTTTCCTCAGGTGTAATAATTGTGTCAGAAAATACTGGCATTGATTGCGGACCAGTAATCATTACTTCATAAATATGTTTTGCCTCTACTCCCATAACTGAAGGAGCGTATTTTCCTTGAGTGAGTGCACCACCTTGGCCAGCGAAGTTATGACACATTGCGCAGTTATTTCTAAATAATTCTCCACCCTCAGCAGTATTGCCATCTCGCTCCCAAGTTATCTCCTCATTTGTATATGCCCGAGGACCGGGTGCAAGGGATGCAACATAAGCAGCAAGGGCAGCAACCTGCTCCTCGTTATAGACCGGCGTCTTACGTGCGGCTTGTTGACTCATATCCTGCATTGGCATGCGTCCGGTACCAACTTGAAAATCAACTGATGCTGCGCCAACACCAATTAAGGAAGGAGCAACAGCCCCCCCTTCTAAGTTTAAACCATGACAAGAGGAGCAACCTTTTAAGAAAATTTCTTTACCCTCCTCAATAATTGTGGATTTGGCTGAGGCGCTCATTGTATTTTTAGCTGGAGCAGCTGTTGCTGCTGAAAATGTTAAACCTAAACCAGTTAGAGCTAACATAATTAAAATTGGCAGAGCCCCTTTATGGCGACGGTATTTAGAAATAAATTTCATAATCGTTATTTGATTAGGTAGATTGCAGAAAATAGTGCGATCCACACAATATCTACAAAGTGCCAGTAGTAGGAGACCACAATCGCTGTGGTTGCTTGGCTATGACCAAATTTTTGTGCCCTAAAAACTCTAATTAATACAATTAAGAATGCAATTAAGCCACCTGTCACGTGCAGCCCATGAAAACCAGTTGTCATATAAAAAACTGAGCCATATGCGTTTGAGGAAAGTGATAATCCTTCATGAACTAATTCAGCGTACTCATATACTTGACCAGCAATAAAAAATGCACCCATTAAAAAAGTTAAGGCAAACCATTCACGCATTCCCCATTTACTAAATTGCCATAAGCTGCCAGATCTGCGTGCTTGAAAACGCTCAGCCGCAAATACTCCGTACTGACATGTAACAGAGGAGAGTACTAAAATGGTTGTATTAGTTGCAGAAAATGGAATATTTAACATCCCGGCAGATTCAGCCCAAACTTTTGGCCCTTGAACTGCTCTAGTGGTGAAATACATTGCAAAGAGAGCGGCAAAAAACATTAACTCAGATGCCAGCCAAACGATGGTGCCAACTGCGACTAGGTTAGGACGATTTGTCTTAACTGGAGTCTGGGCATATGTAGTCACGGAGGTGATTATTCCCGAAATAGATACCCAATGCCTCATTTATAGCGGCGGTAGTAGCCCTATGATTTGGTGAAACTGATCACCAGGGCCATAAATCGCAGCAAAACTACTGATCAAACTGGGTAGGTAGGATTAAGCCATGGAAAAGATGGAAAAGTTAGTGATAGCCCTCTACTCCGATGATTCAACAGTTCGAGCATCAGTTATCGCAGCATTAGGCAAGCGCCTGGAGCAAAGTTTGCCAGAGCATGAGATTAAAGAGTTCGCTA
>JAQCGQ010000006.1 GCA_027730465.1 Actinomycetota bacterium
AACATCTATATTTTTTTCATCCAAATATCTTTTAAATCTTCGCGTTATGACATGGTGCATTGCTCTAGTGTCATCAAAGCCATTATCGTCATCAATTGAAAATCTTCGATAGTCACTTTTTTTTGGTTGCCCATCTTCGAAAACCACCATTGATGCAACCATGCTCGTTCCTTGAATATTTGAAATATCAAAGCACTCAATCCGCAGTGGTAATTCAGCAAGTTCTAACTGCTCAGCTATTTCAGCTAAGGCACTACCGCTCACAGCAGCATCATTCGCCCGCTTACTTAAGTATTGAATTAAAGCTTGGTTAGCGTTTCGCTTTACGGTTTGCACCAGCTCCAGTTTTTCGCCCCGAGCTGGTTGGATTAAAGCCACCGACTTACCTCTTTGCTCGGTAAGCCAATGCTCTAACAACTCAGAATCTTGAGGTAATTGATCCACGATAACTTCAGGAGGTGGCTTACTTTCAGCATAGATTCTGCCAAGCATTGCAGAAATAATGCTTTCATCTTCTAATATATTGGCTCTATCTATAACCCAGGATCTCGAACCTGTAATTCGGCCTGCCACAATATTGAATTGAGAAAGTGATGCGTGGGTAATCTCCTCATGAATAGCTAACACATCGGCATCAATATTTTCATTTAGAAATCTGTCAGTAGATTCAAATGCTTTATTAATTGCCTCAAGTTGATCACGTAGTTTTCCGGCTTTCTCATATTCCTGAGCAGCTGATGCCTCTTGCATTTCTTTTTCAATTCTTACTGAAATTTCTTCAGGTGACTTCTCCAAAAAATTCACTAAGTCATTAGCTAGTTTTTTATGTTCTTCTTGCGTAACCCAGTTAACACAAGGGGCAGCACATTTGCCTATATCTCCTAATAAGCACTGTCGTTTACTGCGTACAGCCGAGGCAAAGTTAGATTCACTGCATGTGCGAACTGGATATATTTTAATTAAGGTTTCAAATGTACTACGTAGCGCCCAAGCATGTGAATAAGGACCAAAATAGCGAACACCTGGTATTTTTTTTGAACGTGAAATAAATAATCTTGGAAATTCAGATTTTAGGTCAATCGCTAAATGTGGATATGACTTATCGTCTTTAAATTGAACATTAAAATCTGGGTTGTACTGTTTAATCCAAGTAAATTCCAGCTGTAGTGCCTCGACTTCGGTTTTTACTAACGTCCAGTCAACTCGGACGGCAGTATTAACCATTCGCCTTGTCTTAATTTGTAGATTATTACCAAAGTATGAATTTAACCTATTTTTAATATTCTTTGCTTTGCCCACATAAATTACTTTTTCATCTTTATCAAAAAATCTATAAACTCCAGGATCATTAGGGAGATTACTTGGCCGATAACTTTGTGGATCTGCCATGACTACTTCTTTAGTACTGGAGCTAAATACTTTCCAGTGTAGCTCTTTGGATTTTTTACGATCTCTTCTGGTCTACCTTCAGCAACGACTAATCCACCACCAGAACCGCCCTCTGGGCCAAGATCTATCACCCAATCTGCTGATTTAATGACATCAAGATTATGCTCAATCACAATTACGGTGTTGCCAGTATCAACTAATCTATTGAGAACTAATAAAAGCTTTCGTACATCTTCAAAATGTAATCCAGTTGTTGGCTCATCTAAAACATAAATAGTCCGACCAGTTGATCTACGCTGAAGTTCAGTTGCAAGTTTCACTCGCTGAGCTTCACCACCTGACAGGGTTGGGGCTGCTTGACCAAGTCGCACATAACCAAGTCCAACGTCACGGAGTGTCTTCAGAAATCTGGATATCGCAGGTACAGATTCAAAAAAGCTATTAGCTTCTTCAATCGACATATCTAACACTTGCGCAATTGTTTTGCCCTTGTAGTGAACCTCAAGTGTCTCTCTGTTATACCTTGCGCCATGACACACTTCGCACGGAACATACACATCGGGTAAGAAATTCATTTCAATCGTGATAGTTCCATCACCAGAACAGTTCTCACATCTGCCACCCTTAACGTTAAAGGAGAATCTTCCCTGCTGGTAACCTCTTACTTTTGCTTCACTTGTTTCAGCAAAAAGTGCTCTTACTTTGTCAAAAACTCCAGTATAGGTTGCAGGGTTTGATCTAGGTGTCCTACCAATAGGTGACTGATCAACATGTACAACTTTGTCTAATTGGTCTAAGCCAGTGATAGTTCTGTGCCGACCTGGAACAATTCTTGCACCATTTAATTTATTTGCAAGAACAGAGTACAAAATATCATTTACTAATGTAGATTTACCAGAGCCACTAACACCTGTAACTGCAATAAATGCTGCTAGCGGGAAGGTCACATCAATATTTTGTAGATTATTTTCTTTCGCAGCCTTTACCACTAGCACTTTTTTTGCATCGATTGGTCTGCGTTTTTTAGGAATAGCAATAACAGATTTACCGGAAAGATAGGCACCGGTTATCGAATCTTTTGTGGCAATTAGATCGGCATAACTTCCAGATGAGACAACTTTTCCGCCATGTTCACCGGCTCCCGGGCCAATATCAACAATCCAGTCTGCAGTTCGAATCGTATCCTCATCATGTTCAACAACAATTAATGTGTTGCCAAGATCGCGTAATCTAGTAAGGGTTTCAATTAATTTGCGATTATCACGTTGATGCAAGCCAATACTTGGTTCATCTAGAACATATAGAACTCCGGTTAAGCCCGAACCAATCTGAGTTGCTAAGCGAATGCGTTGAGCTTCTCCTCCTGAGAGAGTCGCAGCGGGTCTTGCGAGGGATAAGTAATCGAGTCCAACATCTAATAAAAATCCTAGTCTGGCGTGGACCTCTTTGAGTACGCGCTCAGCAATTTTCTTTTCTCGAGCTGATAATGAAATATCTTTAAGGAAAACTTCACATTCAGCAATAGAAAATTCACATATTTGGGCAATATTTTTTCCACCAAGTGTTACTGCTAAGACCTCAGGTTTTAATCTACTGCCATTACAAACTGGGCATGGCGTTTGCCTCATATACGCCTCATATTTATCTCTACTAAAATCACTGTCAGTTTCAGAGTGGCGCCTATGAATAAAAGGCACTACACCTTCAAATCCAGTTGAATAGTTGCGCACGCGCCCATATCTATTTTTATATTTAACATGAACTTCATAATCCCAGCCATGCAAAATTGCATCCTTCACTTTTTCAGATAGCTTCTTCCAAGGATTGTCTAGGGAAAACTTTAAATCAGTTGAAAGTCCTTCTAACAACCTTAAGAAATAATCAGACGATTGACCACCAGACCATGGCGCTATGGCACCTTCATATATTGAGATTGAATCATCTGGAATTAATAATTCTTCATCTACCTCAAGCTTTGTACCAATGCCGCTGCACTCAGGGCAGGCACCAAATGGTGAGTTAAATGAAAAAGATCTTGGCTCAAGTTCCTCAAAAGAGATCTCACAATCATGACAAGCCATATGCTCACTAAAGGTTTTCTCTTTATCAGGTGAACCAGTCTTAATATCAACAAAATCTAAAATTACTAGTCCGTTTGCAAGTCTTAGTGCAGTTTCAATTGAATCTGTGATTCGCGATTTGCTTTCATTCTTAACACTTAACCGGTCAACTACAACCTCTATAGTGTGTTTTTCTTGTTTCTTAAGTTTTGGTACCTCAGATATTTGTAACACATTTCCATTAATTCGAACTCTTGAATATCCTGCGGTTGTAAAATCTTTAAAAAGATCTAAAAACTCACCTTTACGCGCTCTAATTACTGGAGCTAAAACTTGGAATTTACTTCCCTCTGGCATTTGCATAATCTGATCGACAATGTTTTGTGGAGTTTGTTTTGCAATCACTTTGCCACATTTAGGGCAATGAGGTTTACCAGCACGTGCGAAAAGCAAACGCAGATAGTCATATACTTCTGTAATTGTTCCAACTGTTGAGCGCGGGTTACGGTTAGTAGATTTTTGATCAATTGAAACTGCCGGTGATAAACCCTCGATAAAGTCAACATCAGGTTTATCCATTTGCCCTAGGAATTGTCGAGCATAAGCAGAGAGGGATTCAACATACCTTCGCTGACCCTCCGCAAAAATAGTGTCAAATGCTAATGATGACTTGCCTGAGCCTGATAGACCTGTGAAGACAATCAGTGAGTTGCGAGGCATATCAAGTGAAATATTTTTAAGATTGTGCTCGCGGGCACCACGAACAATTAAACGATCGTTCATTAATTACCCGCCTCCTGCATTCCTTTTAGTTCCCGCTTTAATTCTCGAATTTCATCACGTAACCTAGCTGCTAGTTCAAAACTCAATTCTGCTGCTGCTAATTTCATCTGGTCAGTAAGTGACTCAATTAGTGCAATTAGCTCCCGCCTTGGAAGTGAATGAGTATTTTTACTATGAACACCACTAGTAAATCCACTTTTTTTGTTTGTGGCTGCCAAATCCTCTGTGTCATCTATCTCTTTTGCGATTAAATCAGTGATATCGGCAATTTTCTTCCTTAGCGGAGTTGGATCTATTCCATGCTCGCTGTTGTAAGCGACCTGTTTAGCACGCCTGCGATTTGTTTCATCAATCGCGCGAGTCATTGATTTAGTCATGTTATCTGCATACATATGAACCTCACCAGAAACATTTCGGGCGGCTCGGCCAATTGTTTGGATTAATGATGTAGCAGATCTTAAGAATCCCTCTTTATCAGCATCTAGTATGGCAACCAATGAGACTTCAGGTAAATCTAAGCCTTCACGTAATAAGTTAATTCCGATTAATACGTCATACTCACCTGTTCTTAACTCACGTAGTAATTCAACTCTTCGCAGAGTGTCAACCTCGGAATGTAAATATCTAACTTTAACGCCCAGACCTAACATGTAGTCAGTTAAGTCTTCTGACATTTTTTTAGTTAGCGTAGTAACTAAAACGCGCTCATTCTTTTCAGCCCTAATTTTTATCTCACTAACAAGATCATCAATCTGTCCCTTTATAGGTTTAACAATAATCTTCGGATCAATTAGTCCAGTAGGCCTGATCACCTGCTCAACAACACTATTATTAGTTTTTTCTAGCTCATACTTTCCGGGTGTAGCTGATAAATAAACTTTTTGGCCACATCTTTCTAGGAATTCAGCAAACTTAAGTGGGCGATTATCCATTGCACTTGGCAAGCGAAACCCATGCTCCACTAACGTTCGCTTTCTTGCAGCATCTCCTTCATGCATAGCACCGATTTGTGGCACAGTGACATGTGATTCATCAATTACAACTAAAAAATCCTCTGGGAAGTAATCAAGTAAACAGTTTGGGGCAGATCCAGCTGCCCTTCCATCTAACTGCCTGGAGTAATTCTCAATTCCAGAACAGAACCCTAATTGCCTCATCATCTCTAGATCAAAGGTTGTTCTCATTTTAATTCGCTGGGCTTCAAGTAATTTTCCCGCTCTTTCAAACTCATCTACTCGTTTTTCTAGTTCAGCCTCGATTTCACCAATTGCTCGCTCCATTGTTTCAGGACCTGCGGCATAGTGAGTTGCCGGGAATACATACATTTCACTTTCATCTCTTATAATTTCACCAGTTAATGGATGCAGAGTCATGATTTTTTCAATTTCATCTCCAAACATTTGGATTCGAAGTGCCAACTCCTCATACATCGGAATGATTTCAATTGTGTCGCCTCTAACCCGGAATGTGCCCCGTTCAAATGCCATATCGTTTCGTTTATATTGAATGTCAACAAATTTACGCAGTAGTTGATTTCGATCAATGCAATCACCAACCTTTAGCCGCACCATTCGATCTACATATTCCTGTGGTGTTCCTAAACCATAGATGCAGGAGACAGTTGCAACCACAATTACATCTCTCCTAGTTAGCAGAGAATTTGTAGCTGAGTGGCGTAACCTTTCGACCTCATCATTTACCGATGAATCTTTTTCAATAAAAGTATCAGTTTGAGGAACATACGCCTCGGGTTGGTAATAATCATAGTAAGAAACAAAGTATTCGACAGCGTTATTTGGCAATAGCTCTTTAAACTCATTTGCTAACTGCGCAGCTAGAGTTTTATTTGGCGCCATAACTAGTGTTGGACGCTGCACCTGTTCAATTAACCAAGCAGTTGTTGCAGATTTTCCCGTTCCAGTTGCTCCGAGTAGCACAACATCTTGCTCCCCTTTTGCCAAACGCTGAACTAACTCTGCTATTGCAGTTGGTTGATCACCAGATGGAACATACTCACTGATAACTTGAAATGGCTCAACCCTTCGGGTCAAATCTGTTATTGGCCTCATTACTCACTCTTACTTTTATTTTTAAGGCTTTCCCAGACCTTCTCAACTTGGGCAAGTAAGTCTTGCTCAGTCTTATCATTTACTATCACAGTATCTGAAATCGCTTCCCTCTGAATATCTGTTGCTTGGGCTTTCATTCTTTGATCGATCTGAGTAAGCGTTAGCCCTCGCTTTAGTAGGCGCTCAGTTCGCATTTTTTCAGGTGCTGAAATAGTAATTACATGATCAAATTTATAATCATGCTTTGATTCAACAAGTAAAGGAATTTGATTAATAATTATTGAATCACTACCTGCAGAACTAACTATTTTTGCAAATGATTTCCGAATTAGAGGGTGGGTAATCTCCTCTAACTTGGCGCGCTTTTTTGGATCCTTAAATATTACGGAGGCTAACGCAGCACGGTCTAGATCCCCATTTTTTAAAATCTCATCACCGAATTCGCTAACAATCAGATCAAAGCCCTTACTTCCTCGCTCAACAACCTCACGAGCTAGTTGATCTGAATCCACTACTAGCGCCCCAAGTTCAGCAAAAATCTCACCAACCATAGTTTTGCCGGATCCGATTCCACCTGTTAAAGCGACTATTAACATAAGTTAAACCCTACACAATAAAAAAATGGCCCCAGTTTCCCGAGGCCAAATTCAAGTTAAACCTTACTCGCCAGCAGGTGCGGCCGGAGCTGCAGCATCTGCTGCCTTAGCCTCAGACTTTTGCTTCTTGTGTGCCATAAAACGTGATTGTGCTTCAGCGTATTGACGTTCCCACTCTTCACGTTGACTTTCATAGCCAGGCTTCCACTCTTGAGTATCGGAATCAAATCCTTCTGGATAAATAAAGTTTCCAGCAGCATCATATCGAGCAGGCATTCCGTATTGTGTTGGATCAAATGCTTCAACCTCAACTTCTTGACCTTCATTAGCTTGCTTAAGTGAAAGGGAGATACGGCGACGCTCTAAATCAATATCAATAATCTTTACAAACAACTTATCTCCAACTTGAACTACCTGCTCTGGAATTTCAACATGGCGTTCAGCAAGCTCAGAGATATGAACCAAACCTTCAATTCCTTCAAACACCTTTATGAAAGCACCAAATGGAACTAGTTTAGTAACTTCACCAGGCACAACCTGATTGATTGTGTGAGTGCGGGCAAATGCTTGCCAAGGATCTTCTTGAGTAGCTTTAAGTGAAAGTGATACACGCTCTCTTTCAAAATCTACCTCTAGTACTTCAACTGTAACCTCATCGCCAACCTCTACAACCTCAGATGGATGGTCGATATGGTTCCAAGATAATTCAGAAACGTGAACTAAACCATCAGCTCCACCTAAATCAACAAATGCACCAAAGTTAACAATTGAAGATATAACACCAGATCGAACTTGACCCTTAGTTAATTGATTTAAAAATGTAGTTCGAGAAGCTGATTGTGACTGCTCAAGAAATGCTCTACGAGAAAGAACTACGTTATTTCGGTTCTTATCTAACTCGATAATTCGACACTCAACTTGTTGGCCAATGTATGGAGTTAAATCACGGACTCGACGCATTTCAACTAAAGATGCAGGAAGGAAACCACGAAGACCAATATCAACAATTAGACCGCCCTTAACAACTTCAATAACAGTTCCTGTGACAACTTCATCACGCTCTTTCTTTCCTTCAGTATCTCCCCAGGCTTGCTCATACTGAGCGCGCTTCTTAGAAAGGATTAGGCGGCCTTCTTTATCCTCTTTTTGAAGCACTAACGCTTCAATGCGATCTCCTACTTTTACTAACTCACTTGGAGCAACATCGTGGCGAATAGATAGCTCACGGGAGGGAATTACACCCTCTGTTTTATAACCAATATCAAGTAATACTTCTTCGCGATCGATTTGAACAACAATTCCCGATACTAAATCTCCGTCATTAAAATTTTTGATTGTGCCTTCGATAGCGGCTAAAAAATCTTCTGCATTTCCAACATCATTTACAGCAATTTGAGAGGGGGTCATTAGATAGGTGTACTCCGAGGGTAATGCAACTAGTAGGGACAGGGACGTGTAGGGCGAGGAGCAAGGTTACCTTTGCTCGGTTGCTATGGTCAAAGCGGTCTTGGCCGGCATCGCCCAGATAAGGCTGGATTTACGGTTTACTCAAATCTCAGGCTCTAAAAAACCACCTAAAGCCACAAAAATCTAAAAGAGATCGCTCAAAAATCACTGGTGGTCAAAGAGCATTAGTGAGCTGCTAGATCCCAGCTTTCACCAAATCCAATATTTACATCCAGTTTAACTTTGAGTTTAAATGCATTTGCCATCTGCTCTCGCACAACCGTTTCCAGAACTTTTGCTTCACCTGGCATAACTTCAAAGATCAACTCATCATGAACTTGCAGTAGTGGACGAGATTTCAAACTTTTCTCAAGCAATTGCCGATTAATATTTAGCAAAGCAATCTTGATTATGTCAGCTGCAGAGCCTTGGATTGGTGCATTCAAGGCTGCTCGTTCTGCGATCTCTCTGCGTTGGCGGTTATCATGATTTAGATCTGGCAGATAACGACGTCGTCCAAGAATGGTTTCGGTGTAACCCTTCGCTCTTGCTTTAATTACAACCGATTTCAAGTAGTCGCGAATCCCACCAAATCTTTCAAAGTATGTGCTCATTAGTTTCGAAGCTTGGGTTGGATCGATATCCAATGTTTGAGCTAAACCAAATGAAGATAAACCATAGGCCAACCCATATGACATCGCTTTGATTGTTCGACGCATCTCGGCATCAACCTCAGAGGGTTTAACGCCAAACACTAAGGCACCAACAGTTGAATGCAGATCCTCACCTGATTCAAATGCCTGGATTAATCCCTTATCATTTGAAAGGTGCGCCATAATGCGCATTTCAATTTGACTGTAATCAGCGGTTAATAACTGTGTATATGGATGTTGAGCGACAAAACAACCGCGAATGTGTCGACCTTCATCGGTGCGAACTGGAATATTTTGTAAATTTGGTTCAGTTGATGAAAGTCTTCCCGTTGCCGCAACTGTTTGCTGAAAGGTTGTACGTATTCGGCCATCATTAGCAGTAGCGGATATCAAACCTTCTACCGTTGTTTGTAATTTGCTGCTCTCTCTTATTCGCATTAAATGTTGCAATATCGGATGGTTTGTCTTATTAAGTAACCAGTTCAGGCTTTCGGCATCAGTAGTAAAACCAGTTTTAATCTTCTTGGTTCTTGGGAGTTTTAACTCATCAAAGAGAACTACCTGAAGCTGTTTGGGAGAAGCGGCATTAAATTCATGACCCGCCACCTTGTATGCAGCCTCTGTCTGCTCTTTCACTATAGCGGCAAAATCTAATGACAGCTCTTTGAGTTTTACTGAATCAGCAGCAATTCCAATCTTTTCCAGTTGCGCCAATGCGATCAGGGTTGGAATCTCTATTTTTTCATAAAGTTCTACCATCTGCTTGTTGCTTAACTCCGTAAATAAGATTTCATGTAAAGCGTAGATCCATCCGGCAGCTTTTGGTTCAAAAGATTCAAATAAGCCATCTTGATCAATCTGGATCCCAAGTAATCGTTGCGCTAAATCATTGATTTCTAGATTTCTACTTCCAGGATTGTTTAAATAAGCCAAAATCTCTACATCTGATTTCAGACCATTTAAATTAAACCGCTTAATAAGCCACTTCGCCCCATGCACGATCTTCTTAATCTTCGAATCACTAATCCAGTCACCGATATCAATATCTGTTGCTTCGTAAATATTAAGTGGGTCAATTGCAATCGAATACCTAATTAAATTACCCTCAACAACCTCAATATGAATTGACACTGGATTTTTCATCGTGGCTATCTTGGTTGAAATTTCTGCTGAAGTACAAAGAGTTACCGCGGGATCTACCGCCTTAATCGTTGGCACTTCAACACCAATTTGTGGAAGCACTTTTAGGCGCTCCTTAAGTGCTTTAATCTCAAGTTCATCAAAAATCTTATTTGTTGCATTTATATCAAACCCTTGCCAGGTGAGCTCTTGGATTTGCACCTCGAGCTCTACATTACTTAACAATTGCGTTAGCTCACGATTTAATTTAACGGTATCGATATTTTCACGTAATGCCTGGCCTACCTTGCCAGTTATTTGATCAGCATGTGACAACAACTCTGGCAGGGATCCGTAATCAACAATCCATTTGGTAGCAGTTTTTTCACCTACGCCGGGAAGTGAAGGGAGGTTATCGCTTGGATCGCCACGAAGGGCGGCAAAATCTGCATACTGCGCAGGGGTAAGTCCATATTTTTCAAAGAGTGCATCTGGCGTCATTCGAATCATCTCGGTGACACCTTTTTTTGGATACAAAACTGTGGTTTGTTGATTAACTAATTGAAATGCATCTCGATCGCCGGTACAGATTGAAACTTGAAAATTTTCAAGTTCAGCACGCTTAGCAAAGGTTGCGATGATGTCATCCGCTTCAAATCCCTCAACTGCAAAGTACTTAATGCCAAAGGCGGTGATTAACTCATTAATATGAGCGAGTTGGGAGCGAAACTCATCTGGGGTGCTACTTCGCTGAGCTTTATACTCAGGGAATCTTTCGCTTCTAAATGTTTTGCGAGAAACATCCAAGGCAACCGCGATATGAGTTGGCCTCTCTTCCTTTAGTAAATTTATAATCATTGAGGCAAAGCCGTAAATTGCATTTGTTGGCTGTCCATTTGAACTACGAAAATTGTCGGCAGGTAAGGCATAAAATGCTCGGTAGGCCATTGAGTGGCCATCAATCAGCAGTAGATGTTGCTTCCTTATATCCCCCGAACTCATATTGGGATCTTAATTGCCAAAGACCATCATTGTCGGGATAAACTTCCCGCCATGAGTGATTTCTTAGAAGTAATTGAGGCTCGCGGTAGTGGTGCTCTTGATAAAAAAATGGGAATTGAAATTCTCGAGGCATCCCCTGAACGCCTAGTAGGAAAAATGCCGGTTGAGGGAAATACGCAACCAATTGGATTACTTCATGGCGGCGCTAATGTAGTTCTTGCTGAATCTCTGGGATCTATCGGCACTCAATTACATGCTGGTCCTAATCGAAAAATTGTTGGCGTAGATATCAACGCCACCCACCATAAATCAGCAACAGCTGGTTTTGTGACGGGAGTAGCCACAGCAATCTCTCTGGGAAAGTCTATGTGTAGTTATGAGATTGTTATCAGCAATGATGCGGGTGAAAGAACCTGCACGGCGAGAATTACCTGTTTGATTCTTGCCGAAAGATAGGCCTAGGGTTATTGTTTGCCTCTACCTTTTCAACCTGAGCAGCACCTTTGACCTAGGTATATGGATCACTAACGGCGGTTGTTACGGGAAAAGTTTCTAATTAATAAGGGGGGGCTGCTTGTGATAAGACAGAGCTCCCTGAACTCCGTTTCAATCCTTAAGAAAGTAATTTACTCACTCGTACTCGCAATAATTGCCGGTATTTTCTCCTTCGGGGTTTCACTTAGCCCTGCTACCGCAGCACAAGCTGATGAGGCTGTTCTATATGGTGTGGTCACAGATAAGGATGATTTGCCATTACCTGGCATTGGCATTTCAGTAATTGGACCAGATGGATTTGAGGATCAGGTTTTAACTGATGCCGAAGGCGCATGGCGAATTGTCACCAAAGCTACCGGAGTATATGAAATATCCATAGATGAGAACTCTTTACCAAAGGGACAGGGCTTAACTAATCCAGAACGGGCTACCGTAAAAGTCTCGGTCTTTATGCTTGGCATTGATCTAGCGATTCAATTTCCGATTGGTGTTGGAGTTGTGAAGGCTACTCGCTTGGAGCGCGCACCCCAATTAGCGCTAGATGGTTTAATCCTTGGCTTGATTATTGGCTTAGCCGCGCTAGGTTTAAATCTCATTTTTGGTACAACTGGACTTACAAATTTTGCACATGGTGAAATTTTGACTATGGGTGGAATTATTACCTATTACTTAAGTTTAAATTTTGGCCTATCTTTAATTATTGCAATACCGCTCGCGATCTTGATTACCGCTGCAGTCGCTGGCTGGGCACAAAATCAATACCTATGGAAACCATTGCGAAGGCGTGGTACGGGGTTAATCGCAATGCTGGTTGTCTCAATAGGTTTTGCGATTTTTATTAGGTACTTCTTCCTATTTATTTTTGGTGGTGGCACTAAGCAATTGCCACAGTATGCCGGTCAAGCTGGTCTTGATTTAGGGTTAGTGAGCATCACACCAAAATCCATCATCACAACAATTTTTGCCATCATATTTTTAATTTTAGCCACTCTTTGGTTGTTAAAGACAAAGATGGGTAAGGCCAGTCGTGCCGTTGCAGACAATCCCGCCTTAGCTTCGGCCTCAGGAATTGATGTTGAGAAGGTAATTAGATCGGTTTGGATTCTAGGCGCTGCCCTAGCTGCATACGCCGGCATTATTTTGACAACAAACCAAGGTGTAAGTTTCTTGATGGGTCAAGATACTTTGTTATTGATATTTGCCGCCGTAACTCTGGGAGGTCTAGGTACCGCAAATGGCGCATTGATTGGCTCATTGATAATTGGTCTGATGGTGCAACTATCTACACTGTTCATACCAACTGAGTTGAAGTATGTGGGAGCGCTAGTGGTTTTAATTCTGATTCTCATCATCAGGCCTCAAGGAATTCTAGGCAAGAAAGACAGGATTGGATAAATGGATTTTCTCTTCATAGCTCAACAAACTCTTGGTGCCACTATTGGCGTGAACACCGTCATCTTCGCCTTAGCTGCGATCGGATTGAATATGCACTTTGGCTACACCGGTTTACTTAACTTTGGCCAGGCCGGATTTTTAGCGGTCGGCGCCTACTCCGTTGCAGTTTCAGTTGAGACCTATGGAGTTCCACTTTTCATCTCATTCTTGATTGGTATTTTAAACTCAGTGATCTTTGCGTTGATTCTAGGTATTCCAACACTTCGACTGCGAGCAGATTATCTAGCGATAGTCACAATTGCCGCGGCTGAGATTATTCGAAAGGTTACCCGATCAGCCACATTTAATGATGTACTCGGTGGTTCAGATGGAATAAGTGGAAAGTTTGGTAAAGATTTCTTTGATTTCAATCCATTTAAATCAGGGTTGGAAACCTCGATCATTAGATTTAGCGCAAATGATCTTTGGGTAGTTATCGTTGGCTGGACAATAGTTGCCATTATTACCTTTCTGATGTGGGTTATGGTCAACTCTCCTTGGGGCCGGGTATTAAAGGCAATTCGTGAAGATGAGGATGCGGTCCGTTCATTAGGTAAGAATGTTTATCTATACAAAATGCAATCATTGATAATTGGTGGTGTGATCGGCTCAATTGCTGGCTTTGTATACGCACTTTCACGCCAATCTGTACAACCTGATAATTACAGTACCGCTCTAACATTCTTTACCTATACAGTTTTAATCCTAGGTGGTGCCGCCCGGGTCTTCTCGCCAATCATTGGTGCAATGATCTTTTGGTTCCTAATTGTCTTTATCGAACAAATGCTGCGCCAAGCAGTTACAGCTGGCTATATTCCAGAGTGGCTAATCGGCGTCAATCAAGTTGGTCAGATTCGATTTATGTTAATGGGTCTTGGATTGATGCTCTTAATGATCTTCCGGCCACAGGGTATTTTTGGTGATAAGAAAGAGTTGGCACTTGATGCAAGAGCGTAACAACAACTCCGCAGAATTTTTTCTAAATGTTGAATTAGCTCCTGGTTCTAAAAAAATGGATCCGATACTAATTGCAGATAGGGTTAGCCGAAATTTTGGCGGATTAACTGCAGTAGATGTTGAACATTTAGAGGTGCAGCGAGGTGCGATCACTGCGCTAATTGGTCCAAATGGTGCCGGTAAAACAACCTTCTTTAATCTCTTAACTGGTTATGACAAACCAAATCATGGAGAGTGGTCATTTAATGGCAAGAATTTAAAGGATATTCCACCTTACCGAGTTGCAAAGCTTGGAATGGTCAGAACCTTTCAACTAACTAAAGCGCTCTACCGGCTTACCGTTATTCAAAATATGGCATTAGCAGCAAAGGATCAAAAGGGTGAATCTCTACTTCGTTCATTATTCCCATTCACTTGGCGCAAGCAAGAGACTGAGATATATCTGCGTTCTGAAGAGATCTTAAAGAAATTTAAGTTAATTGATAAGAAGGATGATTTTGCAGCCGCTTTATCTGGTGGGCAACGCAAATTACTGGAGCTAGCTCGTGCATTAATGGTAGAACCAGAGTTAATAATGCTCGATGAACCGATGGCCGGTGTGAACCCAGCGCTTAAACAATCATTGCTCGAACACATCAAGGATCTACGTGCGCAAGGCAAAACAGTTCTCTTTGTTGAGCATGATATGGATATGGTGATGGAGATAAGTGATTGGGTTGTTGTTATGGCCCAAGGAAAGATAATCGCTGAAGGTCCCCCAAAATCAATCATAAATAACCAAGAGGTAATTACCGCCTACCTAGGCGCACACCATGACGCCGAGTTAGATGAAAATTCGGAATCTATGGCTAGCAAGAATTTGAAAGGTGGAGTAAATCAATGACAACTTCAACTCCAGCATCATCCTTACTTGTCGCTTCAGAGTTAATAGCTGGTTATCTGCCAGGGGTTAATATTCTTAACGGCTGTAATTTTTATGCTAATCAGGGTGAGTTAGTTGGAATTATTGGTCCAAATGGCGCTGGAAAATCTACGCTTCTAAAATCACTCTTTGGTTTAGTAAAGATCGGCTCTGGCACAGTCACCTTACTCAATGAGAACATAACCAATATGCGAGCAGATCAGTTAGTTCAAAAGGGTATTGGATTTGTTCCGCAGTCAAACAATGTGTTTCCCTCCTTGACTATTGAAGAGAATCTACAGATGGGTGCCTACCAATCCCCAGAAATTTATAGCGAGCGGTTTGAATTTGTAACCAATCTCTTTCCAATTCTGGCTACCCGTAGGAAGCAACGGGCTGGATCTTTATCTGGTGGTGAGCGTCAGATGGTCGCCATGGGAAGAGCGTTAATGATGGATCCAAAGGTGCTACTTCTTGATGAGCCAAGCGCTGGCTTATCCCCGGCTTTACAAGATGAGGTTTTTGTACGTGTGCGCGAGATTAACAGGTTGGGTGTTACGGTAATCATGGTTGAACAAAATGCTCGTCGCTGTCTACAAATTGTTGATCGAGGATATGTGCTGGATCAAGGAAAGAATGCCTATGAAGGAAGTGGCAAATCACTAGCCAAGGATCCAAAGGTCATCGAGTTGTATTTAGGTACATTAGCTAAGTAGATAATTAAGTATTTCAAAGCCACAAAAATAAAGCCCACCAAATGAATGGTGGGCTTTATTTCTTTAATAGGTATTACTCACCAGCTGGTACATCTCCTGAGATGAACTGCTCTGGACGAGGAACATACTTATCATTTGCTGTGTACTCGTACACACCCATTGTAGCCTTTGAAGGATCGCCATTGGCATCAAAATCAACTGGACCGGATACGCCCTCATAGTTGATATCGCTACCGTCTGCGATTAGAGCCTTGCAATCAGCGAAGGTTGTACATTTTGTACCACCAGATGAAACTGAGGCCAGGTTATTGCGGATTGACTGACCATTTGTCTTTCCGGCCTGCTCAGCTGCTAATGCAATAAGAATTGTTGCATCATATGACTCTGGAGCGTATGA
>JAQCGQ010000155.1 GCA_027730465.1 Actinomycetota bacterium
TTACTTAAAACCAGGGCATCAAATGACGGCCTAGCGTCTTGGGACAAACAGGTGGCAGATTTTGGCGGGCAGTTAATAGCCCAACGAATGGATGTTTTATCTCAACTAACACCTATATTTAATGAGGTTTATAAGGATATTTCTAACCTAAAACCTTCACAAATAATATATAAATCAAGTATTGAAAACCCGTCTTTAGATAGTAAAGAAAACTCAGGAAAAATTATGGATAAATTACTAAATAACCGGAGCGCAGAACTAGAACGAGGGTTAACTTTAACTGGGCCACACCGAGATGATTTAACTTTAATGTTAGGTGAGCACCTTGTTAAAGGATATGCCAGCCACGGTGAGTCTTGGTCAATTGCGTTATCTTTAAAACTAGCCACATATCAACTACTAAAAAATGATGGACTATCACCAATTTTGATATTAGATGATGTATTTTCAGAGTTGGATGAAGAGCGGCGGGAAAAACTTGCTCAACTAGCGCAGAGCGCTGAGCAAACAATAATTACTGTTGCAGTTGAAAACGACTTACCGAAATCTTTAACCGGTGTTAAATATTTAGTAAAGTCATCAGCGGTGAGTAAATTATGAAGCGAGATATAGCAAAAGAAATTTATAAGTTCTACCGTTCTGGTTCAAGAAAATTAAGAGGCGGACAAGATAATGAGGTACGCGAAAAAATTATCGACCCAACAACATTAGAATCTGTTCTATCAGAGGTGATCGCCGGGCGAAATTGGGGCAAAGGAGTAGCTGAAGGAAATTTATTTAGCACCTGGGCACAAATTGTTGGACAAGAGATAGCAAGTCACACAGAACCAATTTCATTAGTAGATGGGAAGTTAACGATTCAATCCTCATCAACAGCTTGGGCAACTCAAATGAGACTTATGCAGGATGATTTACTTAAAACAATTTCAAATTCTGCGCCAGGTGCACTAGTTGAAGAACTAAATGTGCTTGGACCAAATGCTCCAAGTTGGAAGCGCGGACTTCGGTCAATAAAGGGTGCTAGAGGCCCAAGAGATACTTACGGTTAATACCGACCTACAAAAGTTGTCTAAAACCCCCCCATTTACACCACAAAAGCCTTTTTTGGGTATTTCTAAAACCCATTAGCCGATAGGATTAGAGGGTGCGCCGGTTAAATAACGGCCAGGATCACTTATGAGAGATTTTGGAGGTGGGCGGTGGCGACTAAAAGTAGCGCAGAATCAATAAAGTCAAAAAAAGAACATAAAGGTTATGACGCATCAAATATCACCGTTCTTGAGGGATTAGATGCGGTTAGAAAACGTCCAGGTATGTATATCGGTTCCACCGGTGAGCGAGGCCTACACCATTTAGTTTATGAAGTAGTTGATAACTCAGTTGATGAAGCGTTAGCTGGATATTGCACAGAGATAAATGTAATTCTACAAAAAGATGGATCAGTAAAAGTAATTGATAATGGCCGCGGTATTCCAATAGATATTCATCCAATTGAAAAGAAACCAGCACTTGAAGTTGTTCTAACAGTTCTACATGCTGGTGGAAAATTTGGCGATGGCGGCTACTCAGTCTCTGGAGGCCTACACGGTGTTGGTATCTCAGTTGTTAATGCATTAAGTACTGATCTAACCGTTGAGGTTAAACGCGACGGATTTAATTGGAATCAAAGTTATAAACTAGGTGTGCCAACTGCGCCAGTTAAAAAAGGAAGTGCAACTGAGGAATCTGGTACTACTGTAACTTTCTGGCCATCAAAAGAAATTTTTGAAACCACAGATTTTTCATATGAAACATTATCTGCCAGATTCAGGGAAATGGCATTTTTAAATAAAGGTTTAATTTTAACCTTAACCGATGATCGAGCTGGCCATGTTGATGATAAAGGAAATCAATTACAGTCGCGTTATGAATATGCTGGTGGGATCATTGATTTTGTTAAGCACTTAAATTTATCAAAAGGTGAAACCCATAAATCTATTATTTCATTTACTGGAGAAGATAATAAAAACAAGATGTCACTAGAGGTTGCAATGCAGTGGAATAATGGTTTTTCAGAATCCGTCTACACATTTGCTAACACAATTAACACCCAAGAAGGTGGTACACATGAAGAAGGTTTTAGAACAGCTCTCACATCAATAGTTAATAAGTTTGGCGAAGAGTGGGGATACATCAGAAAGAAAGAAGACCGACTAACTGGAGATGATGTCAGAGAAGGATTAACTGCAATTGTTTCGATCAAAATTGGTGAACCACAATTTGAAGGACAGACCAAAACAAAATTAGGAAATACTGAGGCTAAATCCTTTACCCAAAAAGCAATGAATGATCACTTAACTTCATGGTTTGAAAAAAACCCAAGTGAAGGAAAAGATATTGTTAGAAAATCAATTGATGCAGCAGCAGCACGGGTTGCAGCTAGAAAAGCACGTGATTTATCAAGAAACCGCAAAGGATTACTAGAAGGACGTGGCATGCCAGGAAAGTTGGCAGATTGCCAATGGACCGAACCAGAAAAGTGTGAGCTATATATTGTTGAGGGAGATTCTGCCGGGG
>JAQCGQ010000156.1 GCA_027730465.1 Actinomycetota bacterium
AATAAAACAACAAAATCTGGTGAACCAGCTGACTTGTGGTAGCCGCGCTTAGCCAGAGCCCTAACATGATTTAATAAATCTTCACTGTGCTGCATAAGAAAGGCATCTCGCTCACTTTCTACCTGTGTGCCAAATGCATCTAAGAAGCGATCAAATGGAAATTTTGAATCAATAAATATTGAACTGCCCCCTGGCATCTTCACCGTTATATCTGGAATACCTGATGAATCAGCATCAGTTGTTGATTTTTGCCTGCTGTACTCATGTCCTTCACGAAGACCTGCTGACTGCAGAAGTAGCTCTAGTTGGGCCTCACCAAATTTTCCACGCGCCTGGCTATTGGAAAGTGCGCCAGCAATTTTTTTAGTTTCATCAAAGATTGATTCACTAGCCCGCCGCATCTCATTAATTGTGGTCTCAAGCTTTGCCTCTGCCTCAGTTCGAACTCGATTAGCTTCATTTGATTGGATAGATAATTTTTCAACGGTTGATTTCATCGCACTTAACTCAGCAGTTAATTTAATTGAACTCTCAGTTTTACTTCGCTCCACCTCAAGTTGTTTTTTATAATCTTCTAATAGCGCGCCATCACTGCCGGATGATTTATGGCGGAGGGCAGAAATTAGATACCCAATACCAGCACCTGCTGCTAAGCCAATGAGTAAGGCGGTAATTGAGGCGGGCATGGGGTTATAGTGGCATTAACTGCTGACAATCTTGCGTAGGCTTTACCCCTCGTGAGCCTTTCAATCGGAATCGTCGGTCTGCCAAATGTGGGTAAATCCACCCTGTTTAACGCCCTGACCAAAAACAATGTTTTAGCTGCTAACTACCCATTTGCCACTATTGAACCCAATGTTGGTGTGGTGGGAGTTCCAGATACCAGGTTGGCAGTTCTTGCAAAAATTTTTACTTCAGAAAAGATTTTACCAGCCGCCGTTTCTTTTGTTGATATTGCCGGAATTGTTAAGGGAGCCTCTGAAGGAGCAGGACTTGGAAATAAATTCTTAGCAAACATCAGAGAATCTGATGCTATCTGCCAAGTTATTAGAGTGTTTAGAGATGGTGATGTAGTCCATGTTGATGGCGATGTTAATCCGAAAAAAGATATGGAAACAATTAATACTGAACTTTGCTTAGCAGACCTGCAAACCTTAGAGAAAGCCATCCCACGTCTTGAAAAAGAGGTTAGGACAATTAAAGAGAAGGTTCCAGTTTTAGCAGCAGCTAAAGAAGCTGCTGAAATATTAAATAAGGGACAATTACTGAGGGGAAGTAAGGTTGATATTGATGTGATTTCAGAGTTGCAGCTGTTAACTGCCAAGCCGTTTTTATATGTATTTAATGTTGATGCTGCTGAGTTATCAGATAATAAATTACGAGATGAGTTAGCAGCGCTGGTAAAACCGGCTGAGGCAATATTCTTAGATGCAAAGACTGAGGCGGAATTAGCTGATTTAGATGAAGTAGATGCGCTGGAATTACTTAAATCAATCGGATTAACTGAGCCAGGACTGAGCACATTAGCAAGAGTTGGATTTAATACATTAGGATTACAGACATATCTAACCGCAGGGCCTAAAGAGGCCAGGGCGTGGACGATTCATAAAGGTGATACCGCACCAGCTGCTGCTGGTGTTATACACACTGATTTTCAAAAAGGATTTATCAAGGCTGAAGTTATAGCCTTCGATGATTTAGTCACTGCAGGATCAATGGTGCAAGCCCGCGCCAATGGCAAGGTGCGAATGGAAGGCAAGGATTACGTAATGGCTGATGGAGATGTAGTGGAGTTTAGATTTAATGTCTAAAAAACAAGCACACTTAAAAGATCTGCCACTTAAAAAGCGGGAGAACCTTAGAAACGTAGCAATTATTGCTCACGTTGACCACGGTAAGACCACATTAGTTGATGCCATGCTTTGGCAATCTGGTGCATTTGCTGCTCACAAAAAACAAGATGAAGGCCAAGATCGAATGATGGATTCAATGGATCTTGAGCGCGAAAAAGGAATTACTATTTTGGCGAAAAATACTGCGGTAAAACGTGGAGATACGATTGTAAATATTATTGATACGCCAGGCCACGCTGACTTCGGTGGTGAAGTTGAACGCGGTTTAGAAATGGTTGATGGCGTTATCTTGTTAGTAGATGCCTCAGAGGGTCCACTGCCACAAACTCGTTTCGTACTTCGCAAGGCGCTGCAAAAGAATCTACCGGTTATTTTAGTTATTAATAAAGTAGATCGACCAGATTCACGTATCGCCGAGGTAGTAGATGAGGCATACGCGCTCTTCCTAGATTTAGATGCTAATGAAGATCAAATTGAGTTTCCAATTGTTTACGCTTCCGCTAAAGCAGGAAGAGCATCCCTTGAGCGACCTGCAGATGGTGGCATGCCAGATAAAGAAAACTTAGATATTTTATTTGACACGATATTTTCTGCAATTCCAGCACCTGTTTATCATGAAGGTGCACCGCTTCAAGCACATGTTACAAACTTAGACTCATCACCGTTCTTAGGACGGCTTGCACTTTGC
>JAQCGQ010000157.1 GCA_027730465.1 Actinomycetota bacterium
CCTTCAATCTATAAAAACGTTTTGCTGTACCAGCCCAGAATGATTGTTGCTCAGATTTTGATAAATCCTCAACAAATTCCTCCATAAGGTCAATTGTTTGACTGTAACTTGCAGCAAGCAAACAAACTGGCCAGTCTGAGCCAAACATCATTCTATCTGGAGTAAATGATTGAAGAATATGATCTAGGTAGGGTTTAAAACTTTCATTACTCCAATTACTCCAATTTGCTTCGGTGAATAATCCAGACACCTTTACAGAGACATTCTCATATGAAGCTATTTCACTTATTTGATCAGCCCATGGCTGCATTTCACCTTTAGCAATATATGGTTTTGAAATATGGTCTAATACAAAAACATTATCTGGTGATTGCTTTACTAGCTTAACCGCCGCAGCTAACTGTGGTGGCTTCGTTAAAATATCAAATGTGAGTCCAGCTTCTGCAATTCTGTGAACATTTCGTACTACGTCATCACGGATTAACCAGTTTGGATCCTCTTTATCTTGGGCAATATCCCTAATCGAAACTAAATTTTTGCCGCCAGCATGCGCTAAATATTTCTCTAATACAGGTGTGATGTTTTCACTTTCAAGATCAAGCCAACCAACAACTGCGCATACTTTTGGATGAGAAAGTGATAACTCTAAAAACTCAGGTGTTTCATCCATTGTTGGTACAGTTTGAACAATTACTGTGTAATCAATTTTAGATTTTTCTAATTCAGGCTCAAGTTCATTCATTAAAATTGTCCGAGAAATTGGTTTAAGTTCATCCCCTTTCATCCAAGTTTGAGGGCGCACATTTAGATCCCAAATATGATGGTGTGAATCAATGCGCATAATTAGAGAATCTTACTCCTAATATTTTCAATCTCACCTAAGCAGTTTTGCCAAAGTAGGCTTGTTTTATCAACGCCACCATCTTCAGTCCACATCAATCTATCAATAATTGCAGATCTCATTTGTAGAAATTCTTTTCGGTTTACAACTGCTCCATTTAATTTTGCACCAACAGAGTTAATAGGCTTATCGAAAAATATATCTGGCAAGGTGTCAGTTTCAGCACTTACGCCCACCCTTTGATTCATTTCACGTTGGATAGCTAACCGCATTAAACCTAAGTTAAATAATTCTTCCATATTAATTTCCTGATTAGTTATAGTTTTAACTAAAGCTAAAATATCTTGACTTCGTAATTCTCTAGTTGGTGGCGCGGCATATATACAAATACCTAATGCATCAAGTGCTGACCAAAGTAGCCATAGATCACCAATACTCTTCTCACGTCTATTATCTAAAGTTCCAAGTGGTAATCCACCCTTTGGTATTCCATACTCCATGCCAAATTCAACATGCCTGCTCCACACCCAACCTGGATCAAAATCAATATCATGTTCAATCACGTCATATCTTGGCCCAGAGGGATTAAGCGCCATAGCTAAGAACAATCCTTGATTACCACGAGGATCCCAAGGTGGAATTGCCATTCCTTTTATTTGGTTAAATCCAGTCTTTAACTTTTTATTTGCAACCTTATTCACCATTTTAGCTATCGACTTTTTTGGCTTTATTTTTTCTTGAATTAGTAGAGCCGCCATATATACATGTTCAACTCCAACCTCATGACAGTATGAGTTAAAATCAATTAATCTTTCAACATCACCTTCACCGTATTGTGAAAGTAGGGCTGTAATACTTAACTGATGTTGTCGTCCACCATCAACGGGTGAATCTTTGGTTAAATATGATTTAAGGCAGTTCTGTGGACAACCTGGGCAGCTTTCATCACTATTATCTTTTAAGTATGGCAGAAATGATTTTGGCTCGAAATTATCTACAACTTTCGGCAGATTTTTACCGAAATTTTTACCTGCCATATATCCAACTAGTGAACTATTTGCCCAAATGCCAAAACCAGGGGCGTCATGTTCAGATTTTGTGAGGGGATTACTTTCAAGTCCGGATAAGTATTTATCTGTTATTTGTCTAACGCCAGGCTCTATTGATCGGTTTCTTACACCAGCAATCGAGATATATTTAATATTCATTCTTCCAAATACAGCACCTATACCACCTTGAGATGAAGCAAAACCGTAATCACTTACGACAGATGCACCTAATGCTTGTTTTTCACCGAACGCACTAATCGCTAGAGTTGCTAAGGTGTTTTCAGCTTTAATCTGATCAATTGTTTTCCATACGGATACACCTTTTAATTTTTTAGCTTTAGGAAAATTAAACTCTAAAAATCCGCGCTCAGTGATTTCGATTCCAGTTAAGGATTTAGCTTTATTAGTAAGTGCAATTGCATCCACTCCAATTGAGTTAAGCGCATTAGCAAGCCTGCCTTGGATTTTTGATTCAATTAGGCCACCAGACTGTGGCGAGATTGCTGAAACAATTGCATCGGACAGGCCAACTCCGTTCCTTCCTCCTAGCACCCCTTTTGATATAACAATAAAATTGTTACTCTCAACTTGACCAGTAAGAGCGGCTAGCAGCGGAGTAGCAATTGGTAGTAGTGGATTTG
>JAQCGQ010000158.1 GCA_027730465.1 Actinomycetota bacterium
TGGCACAATAATTGCCACTAATAAGAAACTAGATACCAACCCAGAGGTTATTAACTCTGATCCATATGGGGATGGATGGATTGCCGAGATCGAAATATCCACACCATCCCTGCAAGAGAGCCTGCTTTCTGCAAAGGAATATCAAGATTTAACCGCTTGACCCGCATAGCATGAGCCAATACTGTGAGCCTATAGTTGAAGGTAACAATGATTGGGGCAGTGATGGCAGATAAAGTAACGCCGCCTAATGATCTGACATCAACTCTGAATTTACGTCAACTGCGCGCCATACCTGAAGGTGTGCGCAGCGATGATCTTTATAAATCACTAACTGCTGAGCAGCAAGATGTTGTGAAAAATCTACCAAATGGGGCTGGAATTTTATTAGTTCTAAAAGGTGCTGGAGTTGGTGGGCGCTATCTATTAGATGCAGCTGAAACAAAAATTGGTCGAGGTATAAACAATGAAATATGCCTGGATGACATTACAGTCTCAAGGTCTCACGCTTTAATTTCTAAATCTGATGGCTACACAATTAAAGATCTCGGAAGTTTAAACGGAACTTATTTAAATGCAGTTGTAGTCAGGGAAGCAGTGATTAATCCAGGTGATAAGGTTCAGATTGGAAAGTATCATCTGACATTATTTATTGGGGGCAAAAAGTGAGTGTTCCAGTAAGAGCCTACTTAAGCATTGGCGAAGTTTTATCCAGGTTGCGAACTGAATTTTCTGATATCACTATCTCAAAAATTAGATTTCTTGAGGCCGAAGGATTAATTGAGCCACAGCGCTCTCCAAGTGGATACCGAAAGTTTACAACCACTGATTTAGACAGATTAAGGTTTGTCTTAATTGCCCAACGTGATCAATATCTACCACTTAAGGTAATTAAAGAAAATCTTGATGCAATGGATAGAGGTTTATCACCGGCTAAGAGCGTTGGTGGGATAGCATCACCAAGACTGGCAGCAAATGATGGCGTACTAACGGGTGATCAATTTGCAAGTGATAATGATCTTCGTTTAACTAGAACTGAACTTTTAGTAGCATCAAATTTAACTAATGAGCAATTAACTGAAATTGAGTCTTACGGATTAATTACAATTCGCGGTCGCCACTATGACAGTGATGCTCTCTCAGTTGCAAAGGCGGTTGCTGAAATTTCTGCATTTGGCATTGGAGCAAGACACCTAAGAGCTTTTAAAACTGCTGCTGATCGAGAGATTGGTTTAGTGGAACAGATAACAACTCCGCTGCTTAGGCAAAAGGGGTCGGAGTCAAAGGCGAGGGCAGAAGAGGTTGAGCGAGAATTGGCATCACTATCGATTAGGTTGCATGCTTCCCTAGTTCGCGCCGGCTTACATCGAGCCAAGTAATTGGTTGTGGTCGCAAAATGACTAAATACCATCCAGTTGAGGTAATGGGCGTGCGAGTTGAAATGCCCTCAAATCAGCCAATAGTTTTATTGAAAGAAATGGATGGCGTGCGTTATCTACCCATTTGGCTTGGAGCCGTTGAGGCAACTGCAATTGCATTCGCCCAACAGGAAGTAATCCCACCTCGGCCCTTAACCCATGATTTATTCAAAGATGTATTAGGGCAGTTGGGTGCAAAACTTAAGACGGTTTATCTGACGGAATTAAAAGATGGAATTTTTTATGCCCAACTAAATTTTGAGGGTGGCCCAACTATTTCAGCAAGACCCAGTGATGCCATCGCGTTGGCGCTTCGGATGGGTTCACCGATTTTAGCTAGTGATCAATTATTAGGTGAGGCTGGTATTGAGATCCCAGATCAGGCAGAAGATGAAGTTGAACGGTTTAAGGAGTTTTTAGACCAGATAAATCCGGAAGATTTCCTTGGATAAGTCCAACCCTATACTTTTGGTTAAGGTTTTACGTGTCGCTAAGCCCCGCGCAAGCCGCCTTCTTCTACAATTAAGCCCTCCACATAGAATTGAGTTCCCATGAGCAACCCTTCCGAGATCGGCTATCGCGGTGCAACCGCTTGTATTGCAGCTGGAATTTCATACCGCCAATTAGATTATTGGGCACGCACCGGCCTAGTAGAGCCAGGTGTTAGGGGAGCGCGTGGATCAGGATCACAACGCTTGTATGGATTTCGGGATATTTTAGTTTTAAAGATCGTCAAACGATTACTTGATACTGGAGTTTCACTACAAAATATTCGCACAGCCGTTGAGCATCTTCGCGCCCGCGGTGTTTCAGATCTTGAGAGCATCACCTTAATGAGTGATGGCGCCTCAATTTATGAGTGTACTAGCGCCGATGAGATTGTGGACCTATTACAGGGTGGTCAAGGAGTATTTGGTATTGCTATTGGAAAAGTATGGACTGAAGTTGAAGGCTCACTTGCGACCCTGCAAGGAGAGAACCTTTCTGATGGGTCTTTAGTGTTAAGTGGTGAATCTAACGATGAATTAGCTCAGCGCAGGAAACTCAAGGGCGCTTAAGGCAATTACTATTACTCCTCAAGTCTAAAAATATTGGGGAGGGCTATGACATAT
>JAQCGQ010000159.1 GCA_027730465.1 Actinomycetota bacterium
AGCTCCAGTAATAAAGAAGTAGTCATGGCAGATCCACAAAGTTATCGGCCAAGTAACTTACCTAGTAATCCAGGCGTTTATAGATTTTTCGATAAGGATGAAAAGGTAATTTATGTAGGCAAAGCAAAAAATATTAAAAATAGATTAAGTACATACTTTGGTAATAATCTACAAATTAAAACAAGGCGGATGGTTAATACTGCTGTCCGAGTTGACTGGACATTAGTAAATACAGAGGTTGAGGCACTGCAGCTTGAATTTACTTGGATAAGGCAGTACAACCCAGATTTTAATGTTCAATTTAAAGATGATAAGTCATACCCTCACTTAGCGATTGACCTAAAATCTGAATTCCCTAGACTGTTTATATCTCGATCCAAAAAGGTTCCAGGAGTTCGCTATTTTGGACCTTACTCACATGTTTGGGCTCTACGTAGTACATTTGAAATACTAATCAAAATATATCCAGTACGTACATGTAGTGAATCTAACTTTGCCTCGGCTGTACGTAGTAAACGGCAGTGTTTGTTAGGAGATATAGGTAGATGTGCTGCTCCTTGTGTTGACTGGGTTACGCAAGAAGAACACAAAAAACTTGCTAATAACTTAGTTAATTTTTTAGAAATTTCAGTAAGAATTGAAAAAGAGATGCAAGAAGCATCGCAAGCACAAGAGTATGAGAAGGCTGGAAAGCTGCGGGATCAACTAGAAGCGATTAATAAAGCATATGAATCTACCGACAGATTTCTAAATGAAAATATTGATGCAGATGTCCTAGCTATTCATGAGGAAATCACCCATGCATCGCTTTCTCAATTTAATATAGTGGCAGGCAGGATTACAGGTTCTCGATCCTGGGTTATAGATAGAGCAAATTTATTAGAAGATGAAAGTATTATTTCTGCAATGCTCGGAAAAATCTATGCTGAAAGTAAGCCACCACCTGAAGTGTTAGTTGATCAATTGCCTGAAGATTCTGACTTACTGCAGCAATGGCTCACTGAGCAGAGAGGTAAATCTGTAACTTTGATACAACCAGCTCGGGGTGAAAAATTAGAACTAGTACAAACCGTAAAACGAAATGCCAACCAGGCCCTAATTCAATATTTAAGTAAGCGCGCAAATGATGCTGCGGTAAGTGGCAGCGCATTAGCTGAAATTGCTGAGCAGTTAGAGCTTGCTGAATTACCACTCCGAATTGAGTGCTTTGATATTTCAAATATCCAAGGAACAAGCATGGTCGCATCAATGGTGGTTTTCGAAGATGGTCAACCCAAAAAGAGTGACTATCGAAGGTTTTCAATTGATGATGATGCCGGCTTTGATGACACTAGAGCAATGCATCATGTAATAACAAGGAGATTTAAACGGTATTTAGATGAAAAAGATATAGATATTGCAGAGGCAACTGAGCAAGGTGGTAGCAGGCCAAAGTTTGCATACCCTCCACAATTAGTAGTTGTTGATGGTGGTAAGCCTCAAGTTAATGCTGCTGCAAAAGCGCTGCGCGAACTGGGGATAACCGACATCGCCTTATGTGGCCTTGCCAAAAGACTTGAAGAGGTTTGGCTACCAAATAATAGTGAGCCAATTATCTTTCCACGCCATAGTGAGGCACTGTATTTACTACAGAAGGTAAGAGATGAAGCACATCGATTTGCTATAAATTTTCACCGTAGCAAGCGCTCAAAAGTTATGCTGGAATCATTACTAGATCAGATTTCTGGGCTAGGTGAAGTTAGAAGAAAATCATTACTTACGCACTTTGGTTCAGTTACCGCTTTAAAGTCAGCAACTCTTTCAGAATTATCTGCCGTTCCAGGCATTGGCGAGAAAATGGCTAAGACAATTATTGATCAGATTAAAAATCAGGCAGAGCAAGTCAATATTGATATGCAAAGTGGTGAAATTTTAGATGCTTGACATGTGTAGGAAGATATTGCCGTGAAGAGTGATACCGAGATACTAGTTATTACTGGAATGAGTGGCGCCGGTAGATCTACGATAGCCCACCGATTAGAAGATCTTGGTTGGTATGTAGTTGATAATTTGCCCCCAGCCTTACTCGGCAACTTAATTGAGTTAGTTTCTGCATCGGTAAAAAAAGTTGCCGTCGTAATTGATGTCAGAGGTCGAGCATTTTTTGATGATCTAACTAAATCGTTAGCTGAGCTAGCAGACTTGGGAATATCTCGCAAAATACTTTTCGTAGATGCGGCAGATGATTCTCTTGTTCGAAGGTTTGAGTCAACCCGTAGGCCTCATCCATTGCAAGGTGCTGATCGTATTCTTGATGGAATTGCTAAAGAGAGAGTGCGCCTTCGTGAAGTTAGGGATTCGGCAGATTTAATTATTGATTCGTCGGTGTTAAATATTCATCAGCTTGAAAAGAAAATTTCAGATTATTTTCATGAAGAATCTAGCTCAGACCTCAGGGTAAATATTCTCTCTTTTGGATACAAGTATGGGATCCCAGTAGATGCTGATCTAGTAGTTGATTGTA